>CAZYRD010000288.1:0-2504 GCA_964649475.1 uncultured Faecalibacterium sp. | reverse complement strand
ATCTGGGGCTTGAGACCCGCATGACCAGCAAGGTCGGTCTGCTTTCCGGCGGTCAGCGGCAGGCGGTCACGCTGCTGATGGCCACACTGCAGAAGCCCAAGCTTCTGCTGCTGGACGAGCACACCGCTGCACTGGACCCAAAAACGGCGGATAAGGTGCTCGATCTGACGCAGGAACTGGTGGAAAAGGATCACCTGACCACCATTATGATCACCCATAACATGAAGGACGCCATCCGGTTTGGCAACCGTCTGGTCATGATGCACGAAGGCCGTATCATCTACGAGGTTTCCGGCGAGGAAAAACAGAAGCTGGAAGTTTCGGATCTGCTGGAAAAGTTTGCACAGGTCAGCGACGGCAAGTTTGCCAACGACCGCATGCTGCTCTCCTGAAAAAGCAAAAAGGAACCGTCCGCCGTTCTGGCGGGCGGTTCTTGATGTTGTGGGAATATACGGCGGAAATGACAAAAACGGAGCGCGCTGCAGGCGGAAAATGCTTCATCCACTTGAAAAAAGTCCCCAAAACATGTTTAATAATAAAGAACGCATCCCCGAAGAGAAAGGTGCAAGACCCGGAAAGAACGGAGGCAATACGATGCAGGCAAATTACCATACGCATACCACCCGCTGTCACCACGCGACCGGCACGGAGCGGGATTATATTGAAGCGGCCCTTGCTGCGGGGATCACGGAGCTTGGCTTCTCCGACCACTCTCCCTATCCGTTCGGCGAGGGATACACCTCCAACTTTCGTATGTCGCTGGAGGAAACGGCGGGCTATTTTGAAACGCTGCGGGCGCTGAAAGAGGAATACGCCGGCCGCGTCAATATCCTCATCGGCTTTGAGGCGGAATATTATCCGAAATACTTTGCGGCAATGCGTGAGCATGTGCGGGAATTTGACTGCGATTATCTGATCATGGGGCAGCATTTCCTGTACAATGAAGTGGAGCGCGAGTACAGCGGCGCTGCAACGGAGGACGAGGCGCGTCTGGCACAGTATGTGGATCAGGTGCTGGAAGGGCTTTCCACCGGCGCGTACACCTGTCTTGCGCACCCCGATCTGGTGAAATGGGTGGGTGATGACGCCGTGTACCGCAGACACATTCTGCGCCTGTGCGAAGGTGCAAAACAGATGAATATTCCGCTGGAGCTGAATCTGCTGGGACAATATGAAAAGCGCCAGTACCCCGGCGAGAGGTTCTGGCGCATTGCGGCGGAATGCGGCAACGATGCGATCATTGGCTGTGACGCGCATGAACCACAGGCGTTTGCCCGTGCGGAAGCGGAAGCCGAGGCGCTTGCTTTGGCGCAGTGCTGCGGCATACGGGTGCTGCCGCGGCTGGAAGCTCTGCGCAGGCCGTAAGGCTTAACCCGGACGGTCCAGCCGGATGCTGTACCGCAGAATGGCGGCAAGAAGCTCGCTTGTGCAGAAACGGCGTCTGCGGCCGGTGTTTTTTTCGCAGCGGGCAGGCAAAAGCTCGGAAAACAGCAGCTCGCTGCCGTATTGCTCCATATAATCCAGTGCGGTACGCATGGCGCGTTCCAGATTTCCCGCCGAGGTGTTGAAATTGGCGGCGACCTTGGGATAGAGGACCTGTGTCAGCTGGTGCAGCGCTTCCGGTGCTTCGGCCAGATAGACGAGACAGCAGCACAGATAGTTGAAGCCCTGCAGATGTGCGGGGCAGCCCAGCAAGAGCAGAAGCTCGCTGAAACGGCTGTAAAGCGAGCGCTGCTGGGCGGCAAGCTTTTCGTTGCGGTAGCGGATGTGATCCATCAGCGCGGTGGCCAGTCGGTATTCACTTACCGGCTGGTACAGTACTGCGGCGTAACCGCTGTGCTGCAGCGCCTGTGCGCGTGTGGGATTCGGTGCGGGCAGTACAGCCAGGAACGGGATGGAAGCCTTTGGCAAAAGTGCGGCTGTGTTGGTGCACATGGAAAGATGATACATGGAAAGCAGCGCAGTGCAGGGCAGGTCGGACGATGTGCATCGTACGACGACGGCATCATAGCTGCGGTGCCGCAGCTGTGCCAGAAGCGTACCGGCGTCGAACATGCAGAAGGTCAGCTTGATGTTGTAAGGCGCTATCAGCCTTTGAAGAGCGAGATCCTGTGTCGGGTCGCTTTCGGTCATCAATACGTGCAGCGGTGTGGCATTCATGCAGAAATGCTCCAATCTTGCAAAATGTTACATTTATTGTACACTTTGCGGCGCCGAAAATCAATATATCAGAGCAGTTTGAAGGTAATTGTCGAATATTGTGTAAAAAGTGTGAAAGGGAGGATGTGCTGTGAAGGTTGCGGTAGAACACGGCGTCTGCTGCCGTCGCATGCACAGCTGCGATGTGCCCGGCGCGTTTGTGGAAGGCGAAGCAGGGCAGCCGCTGGCGCTGGATATGCGGGTGGAAACAGCACGTTTCGGTGCATGCTTTCCGTGGCTGGCGGTTCCATCCGCACGGGTTTGCACTGTGACGGAAAGAAAGGAAAATCCTGCGCTGCAGCTGC
>CAZYRD010000287.1:1401-2511 GCA_964649475.1 uncultured Faecalibacterium sp. | reverse complement strand
CCGCCTTTGGCGACCTTTTTCGACAGGCTGAAGCACCTTGGTTTGACCACGGTGCTTTTCTGTTTCGTGCTTTTTCTGTCAAAAATTGCCGTATATTTTCAAGGTCGTATAGGAATACGGTGAGGCGGTGAAACGGATGGCGGCACCGTCAAAAGCCAAAGACGTAAGATCTTTTTCATCGTTGGTCGCATACACGGCTTTTACAGGAAGAAAGAAAAGATCAAGCTTACATTCCGTGGAGCGGCCTTCCGTTTCCACAAACCGGAGGATCAATGCGTCGCTGCGGTTTTGCGCCTTTTTCAGCGAAACAAGGCGCACATTGTTTTGATCGACCGTCACTTTACCGGGGCGGTACGTGGCGGGGCCTGCGGCAATAAGAGCGTGCTCCTTGCTGCTGCTCCAGAACGGAACGACCGTGCTGTGCTTTTCGCAGAAGGGAAGAACGGAAAGATGGTATTCGGCGCAGCATTGTTCGACAGAAGTGTAAAGCAGGTTGTTGCATCGGTTGGAACTGGCGTACAGGAAGAAATATCCGTTGGGTTCATCAAACATTTTGTCGAAATGATTGTATTTGATGCTGCCAATGTGGAATACCGGCATATCTCTGGTATAAACAGCTATGCCAAAATCGCGTTCTTCTGCCGCCAGCCAGTTTTGCGTCACGGTAAAATCACGTGCATTCAAAGGAATGACGTCTGTTTTTTCATTCTTTTCGCCTGTCTGCAGCTCGGTAAAGAACTCCGGTGAGCGAAGCGCAAAGGGGAATGCGAAGAAATAGTTCTTTTTGTAGCGGTCGTAAAAATCGCCGATCAACCCCGCCGCATTCTTGTAACTGAGGTCGACGTCAATGTTCTTTTCGTGCTTGTAGAAAATGAATTGCGCGGATACCTCGGCGGCGCTTTGCTCTTCGTAACCGGTCTGCACCAGAACATAGGCGACGTCGCCTTCGTAAAGTTCAAAGCGGAGTTTTTTGGGAACTTCATAGCCGGTTGCAGGCTGCAGCTTATCCTCGGAATAGGTGTAGATGAACTGGCCGGGTTCGAAACGGCTGGAGGCATCCAGAAGCTCCCGCCCGGACTGTTTGTCGGTGATCCCAAGAATTTTCTGCGT
>CAZYRD010000287.1:0-1391 GCA_964649475.1 uncultured Faecalibacterium sp. | reverse complement strand
ATTGTGATTGAACCGAACGACGTAATGGTCGGTTTCGATCCGGTCATCATGGATGGGTACGGAAGCCGCGGTGGGCACAACGGCGTCAAAAGTCCGCGTTTCCATTCCGTCAAAGTCCATCGCGGCGGTTATAACGCTGCCGTCAGGAAGGCTCTGATGTGCGATCCCGGCGGGTACGGACATACCGTTATCCACACGCAGACTGCTGCGGCGTTTTTGCGGAAGAGTGCTGATGATACTCATCTGCTTTTCGGTCGGACTGCCGCAGATCTGTTCCAGCACAGAGCTCAGATATGCGCGGGATCTTTCAACGGGGCGGCGCTTTACGTTTTCGATGTTGGAACGATGCATTTTCTGCGGATGTTTGGAAGATGTTGCCCAGCAATGCTCGTCAAAACAGCAGAGATCCCATATCACGTCGGTGAAGGCGTTGTAAGGATAAGGCGTGTTTTCAGTGACAGACTGCATTGCGCAAAGTGCTTCCGCGTCGTAAAGCTTGCGCATGACGTCTCGTTTTTTGGCTGTCAGCTCAGGGGAAATGGTGGCAAAATCAGCCCACTGGTCGGTGATGTCGCCGCGGAATGTGGGGATGCTTTCGCCTCCGCGCTCTGCGATTTTTTCAAAAATGACAGAGGGGATCTCCATGTTGAAGGAAGGCGATTTCCAGCGGCGGTTCATCTCTTCGCAGACAGTCAGCAGCATTGTGGTCGGGATCTCACGGTCGTCGTAAAAACTGAGAGGGAAGATGTCGTAATCGTAACCGGAGAGAACGGTCAGCTTTTCGGCGAGCCATCGCTCTGTTTTCGATGCCTTGGTTGCATCAAAAATAAATTCGCCTTCCGGATACTGCCGCTGCGTGTCGCACCAGATCTCATTCAGCCCATAGGCCCGGTAGGCGCGCCAGTACCAGAACAATACGCGGTTTTTTCCGGATTGATCCTCCCACCAGAAAATGGGAGGGAGCGTTTTATCCTCCGGGCCGCAGCGCCAGCCGTTGGCCAGTACGCCCATGTATTTTATCCCCATATCGGCCCGTGCGTTTACAGCGGCCCAGCTGATGCCGGAAATATCGGAATAAATGCTGCATTTCGGCTCGACGCCATATTTTTCTCTGGCGTCAAAGCAACTGAAATACGCTTCCCGGACAAGCTGCTCTGCATTGGACCAGGAGGTGTGTACACCGCTGTGAATGGCGTTCAGTTCTATCTTTTTGTCGCGGATCAGGCGGCGAAGCTGTTCTTTTTCGGCATCACTGGCATAGCGGTCAAATGCATCCAGCCACCAATAGTGTTCAATCATATACCGGAATCCTTCGTGCGTTTTGCAAAGATCCATTGCGACTTTCAGATACTCATAGCTTTCATAATGCAGTTTATCTATATAAGCACAAT
>CAZYRD010000286.1:0-2526 GCA_964649475.1 uncultured Faecalibacterium sp. | reverse complement strand
GGTGTTCGAGTTCAAGCCGCTTGCCCCGGCGGACGTGCTGGAAGGACTTCGCCGTGCCGTCAGCCGCATTGAAGAGCTGGACGGCGTGACGCTGCAGGCCGATGACGAAGCTCTGGAAACGCTGGCGCAGGCGGTGGGCGGCGATATGCGCAAAGCGCTGGGCTGTCTGGAATTTGCCGCCGGCGCCGCCGCTCCGGACGAAGCCGGTGTGCGGGTCATCACCGCCGGCATGGTGCGGCAGGTGGCGCAGCGCAGCAACATGAAGTACGACAAAAGCGACGACAACCACTATGACGCCATCTCCGCGCTGCAGAAAAGCATCCGCGGCAGCGACCCGGACGCCGCCGTGCACTATCTGGCGCGCATACTGGTGGGCGGCGACCTGCTCTCCGCCTGCCGCCGGCTGCTGGTCATCGCCGCTGAGGATGTGGGCCTGGCTTACCCGCAGGCTATCCCCATCGTCAAGGCCTGTGTGGACAGCGCCCTGCAGCTTGGTCTGCCGGAGGCCCGTCTGCCGCTGGCGGACGCCGCCATTCTGCTGGCTACCGCGCCCAAAAGCAACAGCGGGCATGATGCCATGATGGCGGCCTGGGCGGATGTGGAGGCGGGCAAGGCCGGGCCCGTGCCGCGTCAGCTGCAAAACAAGCACTGTGACGGCGCGGACGCCGCCGTAAAAGGCCAGAACTATCTGTACCCGCACGCCTTCCCCAACCACTGGGTCCGGCAGCAGTATCTGCCGGATGATCTTGTGGGCGTCACCTATTACGAATGGGGCGAAAACAAGACCGAGCAGGCGGCAAAGGCCTACTGGGATGCGGTAAAAGGTTGCACGGGCGGCAAAAAATGATGTGAAACGGCCCTGCGGATGTATGGCCGGAAAGGATTTTGGAACACTGACAATGGCAGAGAAAAATTGCAGCAGCGGCTGCGCGTTCAAGACCTCCGTGGGCGGACAGGCCCTGATGGAGGGCATTATGATGAAAGGCCCCGACAAGCTGGCTGTGGCGGTGCGCAAGCCGGACAAGACCATCGACGTCAAGGTGGAGCCGGTGAAAAAGCGCGTCTGGCAGAAGATCCCTCTGGTGCGCGGCGTGTGCAGTATGGTGGAAAGCTTCGTCTCCGGCTATCGGTATCTCACCCGTTCCGCCGAGCTCTCCATGGGCGAGGATTTCTTTGAAGAGGACAGCAAGTTCGACCGCTGGATCGCGGAAAAATTCGGCGACAAGGCGCTGACCATCGTCACCGGCGTCGCCGGTGTGCTGGGCGTGGCGCTGGCTGTGGTGCTGTTTATGGTGGTGCCCACCGCCATTGTGCGTCTGGTGGAGCTGCTTGTTCCGCTGGGCGGCTGGAAGACCCTGCTGGAAAGCCTGATCAAGGCCTGCATCTTCGTCGGCTATCTGGCGCTGGTCTCCCGTATGAACGAGATCCGGCGTGTGTTCAGTTATCACGGTGCCGAGCACAAGACCATCGCCTGCTACGAAGCGGGCGAGGAGCTCACGGTGGAAAACGTCCGCAAACACAGGCGGTTCCATCCCCGCTGCGGCACCAGCTTTCTTATCATCGTGCTGCTCATCAGCTTTGTCATCGGTTCGGTGCTGCCCTGGGGCAATGCGCTGCTGCGCGTGGTGCTCAAGCTGCTCACCCTGCCGGTGGTCATGGGCATCGCGTACGAGCTGATCAAGCTGGCGGGCCGGTACGACAACGTCGCCACCCGCATCATCAGCGCCCCGGGCCTGTGGATGCAGCGGCTGACCACCAACGAACCGGATGACGATATGATCGAGGTGGCCATCGCCGCCGTGCTGCCCGTGCTGCCCGAGGACCCGGAGCAGGGCAAATGGTAACGCCGGAAAAGAAAATGCAGGGCTGTACTGCAAACGCAGCCGGGGAAGCTGTGACCGTTTCGGCCCTGTGGCGGGAGTGCCGCTCTGCGCTGGAAACCGCCGGTATTGAGAACGCTGCCGCCGAAGCGGGCTGGCTGTGGCAGGCCGCACTGGGTGCCGACCGGCATCTGATGCGCCCGGACGAGGTGGTGGACGACCTCAAAGCCGCCGCGCTGCGCAGGCTGATCGCCCGCCGTGCCGCGCACGAGCCGGTGCAATATCTTCTGGGCAGCTGGCCTTTTCTGAATTTTGAGGTAAAGGTGGCCCCGGGGGTGCTGATCCCCCGGCAGGACACCGAGTGTGTGGCCGAACAGGCTGTTGCGCTGGGCAGGCAGCTGCTTGCGGCGGGCGCTGTGAAGTCAGAGAAAGAATCCGCCGGCGGCAAAGCTGCGCCGCTCTGGCTGGATCTCTGTTCCGGCAGCGGCATTCTGGCGCTGGCGCTGGCGGTGCATCTGCATGTGCCGGTGACGGCGGTGGAACTTTCCGAAGCGGCGCTGCCCATCCTGAAAGAAAATGTAAAGAATGTCTGTGCACGGTTTGCCGTGCCGCCCGTGAGGGTGGAAGCGGCGGATGTGTTTGACTACGCCGCCGCCCTTGCCGACGGCAGCGCGATACGCCTTTCCACCGGCACATATCTCACCGG
>CAZYRD010000285.1:0-2542 GCA_964649475.1 uncultured Faecalibacterium sp. | reverse complement strand
CTGACCATCGGCCCGTTTTTTGCAATTCCCCGCTGCGCCACCACATCCTTTACCACCGGTATCGCCCCCATGTTTTCCGACACGGATAACCAGTGGCTGATTCTGCTGCTGTTTTCTCTTGTATTTTTCGCCCTTGTCCTGTTCTTCTCTCTGCGTCCGGCTGGAATCACCGTCTGGATCGGCAAGATCATCAATCCGCTGTTTCTGGTTTTCCTCGGTATTCTGGTAATCACCGCGCTGTGGAATCCCGGCGCCGCCGTCTCTTCCGTTGAACCGCAGGCTTCTTATCAGGATGGTGCCCTGTTTTCTGCATTTATTGAAGGTTACGGCACCATGGACGCCATCGCCGGCCTCGCGTTCGGTATCGTCGTCATTGATATCATCCGTGCCATGGGCGTTACAGACGATTCTGCAATCGCCAAAGACGTCCTGCGCTCCGGCATCCTTACAGGCGCGCTGATGGCTTTGATCTATATCGCCACCATCCTGATGGGCACGCAGTCCCGCGGATTGTTTGAAATTTCCGAAAACGGCGGCATCGCTCTGGCGCAGATCTCCGGTCATTATCTCGGCAAAGCGGGAAGCCTTGTCCTTGCCCTTACCATCACCCTGGCCTGTCTGAAAACCTCGATCGGCCTTGTAACAAGCTGCGCGGACGCCTTTGTCCGCATGTTCCCCAAGGGACCAAGCTATAAAAGTTGGGCGATTCTTTTCACCGCTTTTTCGTTCTGTGTGTCCAATTTCGGTCTTTCCCGCATCATCGAATACTCTCTCCCGGTCCTTATGTTCCTGTATCCGCTGGCCATCACGATCATTCTGCTTGCCCTTTCCGGCAAGTTGTTTGATCATGACAAAGCCGTTTATGTGAGTGTTACGGCATTCACCTGTTTCGCCGCACTGTTTGATCTGATCAAAACCCTTCCCGCCACGGTACAGACCGCACTGCGGCTGAAGCCTCTGCTTGCTTTCGCCGAAAAGACACTTCCCTGGTTTGAACTGAATCTCGGCTGGGTCATTCCCGCTTTTATCGGTTTTGCCATCGGCATGCTGATCCGACTGATCAGAAACAAAAAATCCGCATAATCCGGCGAAGCAAACGACCTGTTCTTTCTTGCCATATATTGCAGCAGGGCGCGTTGCAATATTTGATGGAGCTGTTGCAATTCTGCAACAGCTCCTGTTCTTTTATTTCATTTTTACGCCTCAGCTTATCCGTCCCAGATTTGCACAACCTCCGGACCGGCAGTCCGGTTATCGTCTGCCTTCGCATTTTTCACATATGACCGCGTCGTCAACCCGGTCAGCCGCTTGAATACAACGTAAAAATATTTTACATCCATAAAGCCGCAAAGTCCTGCGATCTCCTCGTTGGTGTAGTTTCCGGTTTTCAGAAGGATCTTCGCCTTGTTGATGCGCATTTCATTGACATATACAAGCGGTGTTGTACCAAAACGCTCCTTGAACAACCGATTGAAATATGGACGGCTGACGCTGGCGTCCCGGCACAGCGCTTCGATACTGAAGCCCATATCATACATATGCGTTTCCAGATACCGGATCGCCAGATCGTACACGGTGCCGCTTTCACCATTCTGTTCTTTGCCAAACAGATCGATCTGCGCCAGTATTTCATACAAAATCGCCATGCAGCGCAATTCATAATTTCCGGTTTTATTTATAAATTCAAAGTAACATTTTTCAAACAGAGCACACACATGCTCCGGCACGGCAGGCGTAAAAACTTCAATTCGGTTCGGCACAGGCGAGTATGCCTCCAAATGCAGAACAACAAGCTCCTCTCCCGCTGTTTCCTGCATGTAGGAGCTGCCGTACGGAATGTACAGAATGTCGCCTTTTCGCGCTGTTTTGGTTTTGTTGTCAAAACAGAACAGGCTTTCTCCGCTGAGACGGCAGCTTAAAGCAAAACAGGATTTATTGATCGTTTTTACCTTCCAGCTTTCCCGCTTCAGTTTTATTGCATCCAATATTCTGAAAAAAGGCGGCGAATCCACTGCATCACACCCTTTCGACTGGTTTCCTCTGTATTGTAGCACCGCTTAACAGAAAACACAACAGTATACAAATTTAAACTTTTATATACGACCTGTGGATTGTATCTCTTTGCATTATCTTATAATATGAAAACAAAAACCTACTGCCGGGAGGCTCCAATGAGAATTGCCGAATTCAGTCAGACGCCATTTATCTCGCACGACAACAAAAACCTGATTTATGTACGTGTTGCCGACTGGGATCTTTGCAACGCTTATTATGTACAGGTAAGTGTAAATAATGAACCGGTATGCAGCAAAAAGGTATTTGCACCTGAATTTTCCCTGATGCTTCCGGCATACAGCGCCGAAGAACACTGCTTTATCCGGATCACACCGTTTGAAGACACGCCGATCGAGCGCAGCTTTGTTTTAAGGCCCCAGAAAAACTGGCAGATCTCACTGATCTACTCTGCGCACGAGGATCTGGGCTATTGCGGATATATTGAAAAACTGCCTTTTGAACTGTACGAGGCTCTGAAAAAAGCCAT
>CAZYRD010000284.1:0-2567 GCA_964649475.1 uncultured Faecalibacterium sp. | reverse complement strand
TACTGAAAGGTGGAAGAGATTTGAAAAATAAGGTATCTACACTGGAACAGTGCGTTGCCAATGTCAAGGACGGACAGACCATTCTGTTCGGCGACTGGCACGGCGAGCTTTCCGCAGAAGAGGTCATCACCGGCGTGCTTGAAAAGGGCGTGAAGGATATCGAGGCTATCGCAGTTTCCGGCGGTATGCCCGACCAGGGCGTTGGCCGCCTCATCGTCAACAAGCAGGTCAAGACTCTGCGCACCACCCACATCGGCCTCAACCCCGTGGCAAAGGACCAGATGTTCGCTGGGGAGCTGGAGGTCGAGTTCATCCCCCAGGGCACCTTTGCAGAGCGCATCCGCGCCGGCGGCTTCGGCCTCGGCGGCGTGCTGACCCCCACCGGCGTGGGCACTGACGTTGCAAACGGCAAGCAGGTCCTCAATCTCAACGGCAGGGACTATCTGCTTGAGATGCCCATCCACGGCGATGTGGCCATCATCAAGGCATGGAAGGGCGACGAATACGGCAACCTGAAGTTCCGCCTCACCGCCAACGCCACCAACTACTACATGGCCTTCGCTGCTGACACCGTCATCGCAGAAGTGGAAGAGCTGGTCGAGGTCGGCGAACTTGGCCCCGACGATATAGACGTTCCCGCCCCCGTTGTCGACCATATCTACGTCCGCAAGGGCGAGAAGAAGCCTTTCTGCCCCATGTGGAAGAGGGCAAAGGCAAAAGCCGAAGCAAAAGCTGCAGAAGGAGGAAAGTAATATGGCATTAACCGGTCGTGCTCTCATAGCTTCCCGCTGTGCAAAATTCTTCAAGGACGGCGACCTTGTCAATCTGGGCATCGGTCTGCCCGTTCAGTGTGTCAACTATCTGCCCGAGGGCGTTGAGGTCTGGCTTGAGGCAGAGATAGGCATCGTCGGCTCCGGCAAGGCCCCCTCCTGGGCAGACGCCGATCCCGATATGATAGACGCAGGCGGCCAGCCCACCTCCGCCATCAAGGGCGGCTGCGTGGTGGAACATTCCGTCTCCTTCGGCCTTATCCGCGGCGGCCATGTTGACGCTGCCGTTCTGGGCACTTTGCAGGTTGACCAGGAGGGCAACATCGCCAACTGGATAGTCCCCGGCAAGGTGGCTCCCGGCATGGGCGGCGCAATGGACCTCTGCGCCGGCGTCAAGAGGATAATCGTCGCTTCCGAGCACTGCGAGAAGAACGGCGAATCCAAGATAAAGAAAAAATGCACCCTGCCTCTCACCGGTGCAAAGTGCGTCACCGATATCGTCACCGAGAAGTGCTACTTCCAGGTAACTCCCGAGGCTCTCGTCCTTAAGGAGATTGCCGAAGGTCTCACCGTCGAAGATATCCGCGCCTGCACCGACGCTGACTTCACCGTCGCAGAAGACCTCTGCGTGATGGGCTGATAAGCAAAAAAACTAAAGCTGCTGTGGTTTTACCACAGCAGCTTTTTATTTGTATATTGATTACAAGGCCATTCATGTTATAATCAAATAAAATACTCATATCCACAGGCAAAGGAGCTTTTGTATGAACAATCAGGCGGAGTTTATGGCGAAAATTTTTGAGTATGTCAAAAAGAATGGTTTGCCCCTTGCGAACCCTCCCGGCGAAAGCCCAGTTGACCCCTTTTCATGGAAGGGCGGCCCTGAGCATGATGAGCTGTTAAGTCTGCTTAAGGAGACCGTGGACAAGGTTTCTCCTGAAGCAGTAGCCAAAGCTTTTCTCTACAGCCTGTCTACCCGGGATATGCGCTACCGCTCCGCGCTTGGCAGCTACTACTATGCTGTCGCGATCCCAGAACACAGACATCAGGGGCACGACACATGCCAATTCTGCGCATGGATGCATCTGAGGCTCCCCTCCGGTCTTGAAGAGCAGTACCATAGCTTCAATGAGGAGCGGGATGCTTATGGCGGTGTCAGACACACCTGTCCGGAATACGCGTTGTATGACCTGCAGCAGTTTCTGTTGCTGCCGAAGGTAAAGCCCTCAGAAAAGGATATGGACATATTCAGGGCCATCCTGCACACAATGGACGAGCTGCCCGGCACAAAAAAGGCCAGCGCATACCGGGAGCTGATAACGAGAAAAAAACTGTTTAGGTCCAACAAAGCACAGGTGAAGACACTGCTGGACATACTGGGCATCTGCGGAGTGCTGTCAAGTCAGGAACATCCCTGCTACTGTGTACGCTTCGTTGATGAATACGAGCGCGCCCCACGGGAGCATACCAATGACTACACATATCCGGTCAACCATTGGCACGTGTCTGCCGGAGTGAATTAAGAACGCTTTAAGACAGTTTTCGGAATTGAATATAAAGATCTATGAAAAGAGCTGTGGTTAGGAGCATCCACAGCTCTTTTTGTAGCGGGACATTGGGGCGCTGTCCCCCGCATTGGAATGGCAGGGGCGGATATTATTCGCCCTTACGGTTTTATTTTCAGCGTTCTCAGATAAGCCTTATGCTCATCGCTGACTCTGTAGCTCTCGATGGCTTTCTGGATGCTCTTATTATGTACCCATAGGTCAAGACGGCGGTTTTCAATATAAGCGATGG
>CAZYRD010000283.1:0-2578 GCA_964649475.1 uncultured Faecalibacterium sp. | reverse complement strand
CGGAAAAACACCGGTATGCTTAAAGCCCGTGGGCGATACAACAAGGGTCAGATCACCATACGCGATCTTCCATTTTTCCGGCAGAGGACGGCGCTGTTCCCAGCTGCCGCCGCCGGAAGAGCTGCGGTGATAAACCGCATTGGCTTTTTCCCAAAGGTCGGTATGGTGCGGCGTTTTCCACAGCACCTGCGGGTCGGGACGCACCAGTACGACCCTTCCCCAGCGTTCCAGACGCATCCCATCGGATGCGTCGATCAGCTCATAGTCTTTCCAGTTATCTGCTGCACGCACGGCAGTACTCCTTTATTCATTCACAATACCAAAATCGAAGCTCCTGCCCCGAATTCTTCATCCCCGCAACCAAACGGTTCACTCCATGCTCAGCTGGTGAACATCGTCATCAGCCAGCCGCCCGGGAGCTTTCAGTCCCAGATGCTGGTACGCCGCCAGCGTGACACAGCGCCCGCGCGGGGTCCGCGTCAGATACCCCAGCTGCATCAGATACGGCTCGCATACATCTTCCAGCGTCACGGCCTCTTCACCAAGCAAAGCTGCCAGCGTATCCAGACCGACCGGCCCGCCGCCATACATTTCAATGATACCCCTCAGCACGCTGCGGTCCAGCTGGTCAAGGCCTTCTTCGTCAATATCCATGTATTTCAGCGCCATCTGTGCCGTGGCGGCGTCTATGATGCCACTTCCTTTTACCTGTGCAAAGTCACGCACACGCTTCAGCAAACGGTTGGCAACACGCGGCGTACCGCGACTGCAGCGTGCCAGCGCAAGAGCGCCTTCCGGCGTGCAGTCGATCCCAAGAATATCTGCGGAACGGCGAATGATCGTTGCAAGTTCCTCCGGAGAGTACAGCTCCAACTTGAGCAGCACGCCAAAACGATCCCGCAGCGGACTGGTCAGCTGACCCGCCCGCGTGGTTGCGCCGATCAGAGTGAACTTGGGCAGATTGATGCGGATGCTCTGCGCGCTGGGGCCCTTGCCGATAATAATATCCAGCGCATAGTCTTCCAGCGCGGGATAAAGCACCTCTTCCACCTGCCGGGAAAGCCGGTGGATCTCATCGATAAACAGCACATCGCCCGCTTCCAGATTGGTGAGCAGCGCAGCCAGATCGCCCGGCTTTTCAATGGCTGGACCGGAGGTGATGCGGATCTGCACCCCCATCTCATGTGCAACAATGGTTGCAAGAGTGGTTTTGCCAAGGCCCGGAGGTCCGTACAGCAGCAGATGGTCCAGCGGTTCGCCGCGCATTTTTGCGGCTTCCAGATAAACGCTCAGGTTAGCCTTTGCCTTTTCCTGTCCGATATATTCATCCAGCGTATGCGGACGAAGCGAATATTCCGCTTCCGCATCCCCCATCATGGCATCCGGGCTTACCAGCCTGGAACCGAAGGTGGTATCATTCACTTCCATGAAGAAGCCTCCTTAATTATAAAGCCCAAAGCAGCCTTGGCCGCATTTTCTGAAAAAAAGCACTTTTTCATCACCGCTTTGAAGCCAGCGTTTTCAGCGAAAGCCGGATCATGTCTTCCAGCGATGCATCCTGCGGCTGACGGGCAACCGCCGCGGCGGCCTCGCTCTGGCTGTAGCCCAGTCCCACCAGGGCCTGGATCGCCTTCTGCATGTTTCCGCCTTCCGGGGCCGCTATGCTTGCTGCAGCCGGAAGCTCGCTCAGCTCGGCCAGTTCACCGCCCTTGCCCACCTTGTCTTTGAGTTCCAGCACCATGCGCTGTGCAAGCTTGGGTCCGATACCCGGACATTTGGTAAACGCCTTGTGATCCCCGGCCGAGATCGCTACCAGGATCTGTGTCGGATTCAAATAGGAAAGCACAGCGAGCGCCACCTTGGGGCCGACGCCGGAAACACCCAGCAGCATCCGGAAAAGACTGCGCATGGTTTTATCCGTAAAACCGTAAAGATCCATGGCGTCTTCCTTAATGTTCATATGCGTATACACAGTACAGCTTTTCCCCACCGCCGGCAAAGCGCCGATGGCAGTGGTGGGCATAGCCACAAAAAAGCCGACGCCCTGCACATCCAGTACGATGCTGTCCACATTTTTTTCCGCAAGAGTACCGGTAAGAGAATAGATCATCGGGGCATTCCCTCCTGTTGCTCAAATCATTTCCGGCCGGGGATCTGCTTACCGTACAGCCTGTTATTGAAACAGTTTCCGTGGCAGATCGCCATAGCCAGTGCGTCGGCGGTATCATCCGGCTTGGGGATCGCCGGCAGCTTCAGCAGGATGCGGGTCATTTCCTGAACCTGCTTTTTAATTGCCTTTCCGTAACCGGTCACCGCCTGCTTCACCTGCATGGGGGTATACTCGTACACCGGCACATCCTTCAGACGCGCCGCCAGCAGAATAACGCCGCGGGCTTCGGCCACATAGATGACCGTTGTCTGGTTGGAATAGTAAAACAGCTGTTCGATGCTGATAGCGTCCGGTTTTGTCCGTTCTATGATCTCGCAGATGCCTTCAAATACGATGCGCAGCCGCTCTTCAAACAGTGTTCCCGCATCCGTTGTCACCGCACCGTATTTCACCGGACGGTAGTTCATT
>CAZYRD010000282.1:0-2584 GCA_964649475.1 uncultured Faecalibacterium sp. | reverse complement strand
CTGCGAATTTGGCGCCGATACCTTTTTAGGTATGGATATGCAGGATGATACGGTGATTACGCATATCAACTCCTATCTTCTGGATGAAGGCGTGGGAGTTGCAGGCTCGATCGAAAATATTGAAGAAGTTATTGTGAACGGTCAAGTGCTCCCCGTAAAAGGTTACATAGACATTGGGCTTATTGATACCATATTGGATATGCTGCTTGAAACGATAGGCGCCGTTGTCGTCGCCATTATTTATATCGTTTGCAAGGGGAAATGCGCTGTCTTTAAGAATAAGGAAGAGGCAGGCGCATAGTGTCCTTCGAATGAGGGGGTAAGACGTGAATTTCTGGAAATGCTTCTGGTTTTTGAGCATAACGGGCGTAATTGCTTTTTTCGCGGGCAGGTTGCTTCCCAAAAAATGGTTTCGCGCCGACCTGTTTCCGTACCGCAGTTATAAATTTGAACAAGATGGACGGATCTACGATAAGCTGAATATTCGCAAGTGGCAGAACAAGGTGCCGGATATGAGCAGGATCCTGCCAAAATGGATGCCGGCAAAAAATCTTTCGGGGAACTTCAAAGAACGTTTGCCCCGTATGCTGCAGGAAACCTGTGTTGCAGAGCTGATCCACGCCTTGCTCTGTGTTACGGGTTTGTACTGCTTAAAGCTGTATCCCGGTATTGGCGGAGTAATTATTCTGCTTCTTCACACATTTTTCTTCAATCTGCCGTTCATTCTTATCCAACGGTATAACCGTCCGAGATTGATAAAGCTCACAAGAAGGATACAGCAAGAGGCATCACCACAAACGGAAGGAGAAAAAGCGGCGTGCGGGTGTTGATTCTAAGTTGTAATACCGGCGAAGGGCATAACTCCTGCGCCAAAGCGATAAAAGAAGTTTACGATATAAAAGGCGACGATTGTGTTATAGCAGACGCCTTGAATTTCATTTCGGAAAAGATCTCCAGATTTATTTCGTGGGGACATGTTTTCGTATATCGCAACCTGCCGTGGCTGTTTAACTGGGGATACGGCTACACCGAAAAGCATACGGGAGTGTTCAAGGAAAACAACGTGATGTATAACTTTTTCGGGAAAGGTGCCGACGAGCTTTATAAATTCATAGTAAGGGGCACGTATGATGCGGTGATATGTGTTCATCCATTTGCCGCGCTCATGCTGACAGAAGTACAGAGGCGGTATGGACTTCCGATAAAAACCGCCTTTGTAGCCACCGATTATACCTGCAGTCCAAGTGTGAAAGACAGTGACCTGAATTACTATTTTATACCGGAGCAAACGCTGTCGGGCGACTTTGAATGTCCGAATATTCCGAAAGAAAAAATCGTTGCAAGCGGGATCCCGATCCGGCAGATGTTTTTTAAGCATACGGAGAAAGATGCCGCAAAAAACGCACTCGGTATACGCACCGACCGCAAGCATGTGGTTATCATGTGTGGCAGTATGGGATGCGGCCCATTAAAGAAACTGGTCGGACTGCTGAGCGGGCAGCTCCAGAACAAGGCTGATATAACTGTTATTTGCGGCACGAATGAGAAACTGAAAAGGCAGCTCGTTCAAAAATACGGAGATCGCACCAATCTTCACATCTGCGGATATATCAAGAATATGTCTGCCATGTTGGACAGTGCCGACCTGTATTTGACAAAACCGGGCGGCATCAGCGTTACAGAAGCAGCAGCAAAGGGTCTGCCTATGGTGTATATCAAGGCAGTTGCGGGCTGTGAGGACTATAACGGAAACTTTTATTGCGATATCGGTGGAGCAAAATACGGTGCGGACGTTGAGGAACTGACACACCTCTGCCGGGAACTTCTCGAAAACACCGAGCAGAGAGAAGCGCTTTCAAGGTATCCCATACCTAACGCTTCTGAATGTATATATGAAGCCTTGAGATAAGAAGCATTATCGTTTCAGCATTGTATGAGGGGTGTTTATGGGGGTGCTATTCGTTCTTTTCGGTTATCTGTCCGGCAGCATACTGTATGCACGTATATTTGCCAAGCTGTTTAAGAAAGAGAATATGATCGAAGGCAGTAAGGACAGAAACCCCGGAACAGCCAACGCTTTTATACACGGCGGTTTTTGGTGCGGCATGCTTACCTTGATCTGCGATATAATAAAAGGTCTTTTGCCCGTTTGTTTATTCATGCAAACACAGACCGATCTGTCTGCTTTGCCTTTTGTTATGGCAGCTCCGGTAGTGGGTCATGTGTTTCCTTTGTTTTATAAATTTAAGGGTGGCAAAGGGATCGCCACGACCTTCGGTTGCCAGCTGGGACTGCTTCCCATTTGGCAGCCCTTTGTGATCCTGGCGGCATTCTTTATTTTTTTCTCTGCGATTTTGCGTATCACACCGCACTATCACAGAACGCTTATTGTATACTTGTGTTCGCTGTTGTGCATGGTGTCATTTGCTGAGAAAAGCAGCGTTACGCTCGGATTTGCCATTATTACAGTGGCGGTGTATATTCGTATGCTTACAAGCCCGGAGGAAAGAAAAAAGATGAGGATAAAATTTTTATGGATGCGCTGATACTATCCTGCGGTACGGGCGGCGGTCATGACAGCGCA
>CAZYRD010000281.1:610-2669 GCA_964649475.1 uncultured Faecalibacterium sp. | reverse complement strand
CCAGCAGCTTCAGCAGGGGGAGGCCGATGATCAGCAGAACGGCCACGTTGGACAGGCCGCCGGTCAGAGACTGCATAAAGGTGATGGTCAGCTCGCTCTGGTACAGAATGGTGGAGAAGATGGGAGTGACAACGCCGAAGGCCAGAGCATTGCCAACAATGCACAGAACGGCGTAGATGACCATGTGCTTTACCTTGAAAATACCCTCGTTGATGTAAGCACCGTACAGAGGCAGAGCGCCGACAAACAGGCCCAGAACGGCGTTGCCGATGGACCAGTCGAACCACAGGCCCCAACCGCCGATCAGATCAGCAATAACATTGCCAACACCGGTGGCGACCATGGCGGGCAGAGGACCAAACAAACCGCCGACGATAACGGGGACCAGCATAGCGGTGGTCAGGTTGGTGTTGGTGAACACCTTGATGGAACCAAAGTTCATCAGAACACCGAACAGAGCAGCGCCGATGGCAACGCCAACAACGGTCTTGGTGTTCCAGGTGCCCAGCAGGGTTTTCCAGAAACTCTTTTTCATTGTTAAATTCCTCCTAATAATACCGGGATCGATGATCCCATATATCCAGGGCAGGCTGCCCCGAAAAAACGAAAAAAGCCCGGCTTTGCCGGGAAATACCGGCACGAAACAGGTGTGCACTGCAGAGACCTTATCTTTATGGGTAACCGGCGAACATAATACATAATTAGTATAATGAAATTAAGGAATGATGTCAAGGAATTTGTCAAAGAAGAGGGTAATTATTGCTTTTTTCAGATGCAAATGACCTGCAGCAGAAGAAAACGAATTTTCGGGTTTAAACAAACGTTTTTCAGCAAATAATAACAGACGACTTGCTGTGCGATTGCATTTTTGCAAAAAACAGGAGGATGTTATGAATCGCTTGAAAAAACTATTGCTGACGATCGTTCTGGGGGGAATTGGCGGCGGGATCGGCTTTTGTATCTGGCTGCAGAGTTATTTGCCGGACAGTTTCGTTCTTTACAATGAAAACGAGCTTGTCCTGCACAATATGCCATACGTCACTGCTGAAGAACGCAGCGAAACCGGAACAAGCCTTGCGGTGGAACTTTCGGCCAATCAGGGCACCAGAAGCATGCAGCTCAGGCTGTTTGGGGTCATTCCCGTAAAAACAGTCTGGGTGCAGCAGACAGAAGCAAAAAGCGTTATGGTCAGCGGTGCGCCCTTCGGGATAAAACTGTTCAGCAACGGTGTGATGGTCGTCGGTTTCAGTGATATTTACACAGCTACCGGATATCAGAATCCGGCAAAAAGTGCCGGGCTGCATATGGGGGACACTATCCACAGCATCAATGGTATTGCTGTCAGTACGAATGAAGATATTCAGCAGCTGGTGGAAAATTCGCAGGGGAAGCCCATGCTGGTGAAGTATTCCCGTAAAGGCGAAGAAGCTTCAACTTATGTAACGCCGGTCCCTTCCAGCGGAAGCGGTGTTTACCGCGTGGGAATGCACGTGCGGGATTCATCCGCCGGCATCGGAACGCTGACTTATTACGAAACAGAGACCGGAATTTTTGCGGGTCTGGGTCACGCGGTGACGGATGTGGACACCGGCGAAAGCATCGAGGTTTCCAGCGGACAGATCGTTCCCGTTACGGTCACCGGCGTGGCGGCAAGCAGTGTCGGCAGCCCCGGCGAACTGAAAGGTATCCTTTCAGCCATGACCGCCGGAGATATTCTGCTGAACAGCCAGACGGGGGTATATGGAAAACTGCGCGACACACAGCAGCAGACCTTTGCCGGAAAAGAATATCCCGCTGCGGCGCGACAGGAAGTCGTGCTGGGCGCCGCGCAGATATGCGTCTGCATTGACGGAAGCACCCCGAAAGCTTACGACGTGACCATTGAACGCATAAACTACGACGAAGCCAACCTGAACAAAAACATGATCGTGCGCATTACCGACGAAGATCTGCTGGAAAAAACAGGGGGAATCGTACAGGGAATGTCGGGTTCCCCAATAGTGCAAAATGGGAAGTTGGTAGGAGCAGTGACCCACGTGCTAGTGAATGATCCGACAAG
>CAZYRD010000281.1:0-600 GCA_964649475.1 uncultured Faecalibacterium sp. | reverse complement strand
GGCGTTTCGCCCCTGTCTTTTTCATGCGAACCATGCTATAATAAAAAATGAGGGGAGGGTCCGTATGAATAGATTAGCTGAAGTGGCACAGCAGGAGGCTTGTAAATCTTTCCACGGGAAAATTATGGGTACAGAATCGAATATCCATGATATCGTTAAACTGTTTCCGAAATGGAGCGTGGAAGAGGCCGATGCCCTGTGGTGTGCGGCATTTGTACTTTATTGCTGCCAAAAAGCAGGTATGTATATTCCTTATAAGCCGACAGAGTGCTCTATGTCCTTGGCGGCTTGTCCGGCATGGGAAGAATGGGCAAAGGCGGATAACCGTATAACCTATGTGTCGGGAAGTGACGAACCGCAATCTGGAGATATTGTCATCTTCGATCATGTGTTTTGCGACTCACCCCATGATCATATAGGCATCATTGTTCAGGTAAAAGAGGACATACTTTTGGTTGCTGAAGGCAATTTCAACAATGTATCCTGTATTGTTGAACGAAAAAGAGATACGCATATTCGCTGTTACATCAGGATACCGATGGGCTTCAGATATTGAAATCGTTGTCCTCAATGATAATCACTCGTGAGTGGCAGTCCGAT
>CAZYRD010000280.1:0-2681 GCA_964649475.1 uncultured Faecalibacterium sp. | reverse complement strand
CTTTCACTAGAACCTGAATCTAGCGCGTCTGCCAATTCCGCCACATCCGCATATTACCGTCCGTTTTTCTGACGGCTTGATTATAATACCACATCCCCGCAGAGATGTCAACACCTTTTTTAAATTTTTCGGCGATTTTTGTAAAATTTTTCCCGCTCGGCAAAATAGCACTGCGGGCACATGCTCCGGTACTCCACATGATCCTGCATATCAATGGCCACCTGTGCACCCTCGAAAACATACTCGCCGTTGACCCTGCGGCCGTTGAACAGCGCCTTGCGGCCGCAGGTACAGATGGTTTTCATCTCTTCAATGTTGTGGGCAAGCTCCAGCAGCCGGGTACTGCCGGGGAAGCCTTTGGTGGAAAAATCGCTGCGCAGGCCGTAGCAGATGACCGGAACATTTTTGTGCACCGTAAGCCAAAACAGCTGTTCGGCCTGCTCCGGCTGCAGAAACTGGCTTTCGTCCACCAGAACGCAGGCAAGCGGACCGTTGGCTTCGATATCCTCGCACACCAGCGCAAACACATCCTGCTGCGGCAAAACCGAATGATCCACCTGCCGTTCCACACCCAACCGGCTTACCAGCTTGTCGCCGCCCTTGGTGTCGATGGAGGGCTTGCAGATCAGCACGCGCATGCCCCGCTCTTCATAGTTGTGCGCCACCTGCAGCAGGGCGGTGCTTTTGCCGCTGTTCATCGCGCCGTAGCGAAAATACAGTTTTGCCATAACAAAAAACTCTCTTTCCGGAACCGACGCGCGAGCTGTCAGCCCTCCATTTCTTCTCTCACACGATAACCAAGGCTCATCATACTGTCGCCCAGGTGTACATTTTCCACAATGATCTCAGGATGACCCACAGAAAGGTCAAAATGGCTGAAGTTTAAAAAACCGCGGATGCCGCTTTCGATCAGCACCGGCGAAAGACGCCGGGCCGGTTCCCGCGGCAGACAAAGCACCGCCACCTTGGGATTGTGCTCGGCACAGAAAGCGGGCAGCTGCTCCACCGGAAGAATGGGCGTACCGCAGACAGTCTGCCCCACCAGCGCGGGGTCCGCATCAAACGCGGCCACCAGATGATAGCCCTGCACCTCGCTGGCGATCCATTTTGCAATGGCACGGCCAAGCGAGCCAACGCCGATCAGCACGGCGTCCAGCTTTTCCTCCTGAAACAGCAGCTGCTCCAGCTCGTGCAGCAGGGTCTCCACATCATAACCGATACCCTGCTGGCCGTAACCGCCAAAGCAGTTGAAATCCTGCCGCACCTGCGAAGCCGTGGTGCCCATCAGACGGGCAAGCTCGCTGGAGCTGACCTTTGTTGCACCGGCAAGCTTCAGTTCTTTCAAATAACGATAATATTTAGGCAGTCGTTTTACAACGGGAAGCGCTACCTTTGCATTGGACATCGGATCCACTCCTTGCCTTATTTCGATTTTATTCCATTTTTAATTATACGAATTTTCCGCTTGCTTGTCAATTTAAATCTCTGCGTTCGCCGGCATAATCGCTGCTTTTTTCGGCAGAATAGCATATAGAATATCATCTTGCAAAGGAGCGATACGTATGAACCACCCGAATGAGAACCCGC
This sequence comes from uncultured Faecalibacterium sp., assembly GCA_964649475.1. Taxonomy (GTDB): domain Bacteria; phylum Bacillota; class Clostridia; order Oscillospirales; family Ruminococcaceae; genus UBA1762. Next base: position 1,094 of record CAZYRD010000280.1, on the reverse strand, counting down.
CCCGTGACGACCGGCAGCCGCAGGAGATCCTTGAAACCGGCAGCGTACTGCGTACCAGAGGCCGCTATCCCATCCATGTGCTGACCGTCATCGGACAGATCGAAGGGCACTCTCTGGCACCCACCAGCCAGAAAACCACCAAGTACGAGCATGTGATCCCCCAGCTTGCCACCGTGGAGGAGGACCCCGACACCCGCGGACTTCTGGTGATTTTAAACACCGTAGGCGGCGATGTGGAGGCAGGGCTTGCGCTGGCGGAACTGATCGCCGGACTGTCCAAACCCACCGCAACGCTGGTGCTGGGCGGCGGACATTCCATCGGTATTCCGCTGGCCGTCAGCGCCGACAGAAGCTTCATCGTTCCCACCGCCACCATGACCATCCACCCGGTGCGGCATTCCGGCCTGATGCTTGGCGTGCCGGAGACCATGACCTATTTCGAGGAGATGCAGAACCGCATCACCGGCTTTGTCAGCGGACATTCCCGTATTCCGGCAGAGCGTTTTACCCTTTTTCAAGGTAAAGGAAACGTTATCGACTGCACGCAGATACTTTGTGGGTCTTCCAAAGAAATTCGTGCCGACGACAAAATATTTTTTGAGGTTGTTTACTTTGAGCAGAACGTCGTCGTCCTCTTTTTTAGGCTCTTCCTTGCGCGGCGCGATCAGCCGCACTTTCCCTGCGCCTGCATTTTTACATTCCCGTTCGAGCTGTTGACCGAATTCCTCCTGTCCCACCGCAACGAAAATATCTACCGTATCGCCTTTTGCGAGCTTAAAATTCTGTTTTAAAAACCGTTTTGCGGATAACCGCAATGCATTTTTCTTCATAATCTGTCCTTTATGCGATCACTCGGATTTGTTTCCGCCATGATATAAGTAGCAAGCTACGCTATGCGTGCCCGTTACCTTGACGAGCCGGGGATATTCGCCCGCACATTCCTTGCGGCACTTCTCGCATCTGTCGCGGAAGTAGCAATAATCGGGCATATCGACGGGGTTGGGAACAAACCCGGGGATACAGTACAAGGAGTCCACCTCGTTGTCTACCGTGGGCTTACTCTTTTGCAAACCGATCGTGTACGGGTGTAAAGG
>CAZYRD010000279.1:0-2710 GCA_964649475.1 uncultured Faecalibacterium sp. | reverse complement strand
AATGTAGCAGTCGCTTATATGGACGTTTTTGCAGTTGTGCATATCAATGCCGTCGGAATTGTACCGCCAGTTACCGATCAGCTTGGTATGGCGAATCTCAAGACCGACACAAAGATCCGGACTGATGTTATACACCAGTGAATCTCTCAGTGTGATACCGTCGATTAAAATATTTCTACAGTTGCCAAACTGGATAAAATGTGTCCGCTCCTCATTAAGGACAGCCTTATCCTCGGTGATAGTTCCATCAATTGGCACTTCCTTGATGATTTTTTCAACATTTCGGGAGTTATCCAGAATACCTCTGCCGAGGATACGGACGTTATCAGCATCGTAAGCCGCAATACCTTTGCAGTAAACCACAGCACCCTCATCCACAAAGACCGTCTGACCGGAACGCAGCAACAGCACATCGGTCTCGTGTACACCAGGGCCGAAATACAATACATCGGCAGAAGTTATATCCACATTTGCATACGTTTCCACGGCGTCAGCGAACAGATGCAGTGCATGGTGATAACCGTCCAACTCCACCGTAAAATATGCCGGTTTTTCCAGCGTAAAGCGGATGACGCCGTTTTCCACAGACGGTACGATACCAAGTGACAACGGACGAACAACCACCTCATGAAATTCCCGGAGCGGCGCAATCTCAATATTCACCGAACTGTCCATGGAAAATCCGCCAAAATTGACCTCCTCGCGCTGGTCGAGTGGTCGCTGATGACCCGGCCAGCGGCGATTATAGGGCACAGCAGAAACATATGCCTTATGCAGCGGCAGCGAACGACCATCCACCTTGACGGAATACAGATCACCGGGGCACTCTTCCTGTGGCATTGAAACGATATATGCGCTCATAATTTACCTCCGCAATTATCAGACGCTACGTTGTTTTCAACCGGCAGGCGGAGTCAGCCGCACCGCTGCACAGGTAAAAGGAAGAATTTTATCCGCTGTGATATCCTTGCCTTTGCCGATAGGCTGCCAGCTGCCGTCCGGCATAAGCTGTTCGGCTTTTGCCGGTGTCTTCAGGTGTAAAGTTACATTCTCTGCGGTATCGTAATCCATACTGAACAGGAAACAAACGAGGTCGTTTTCACCCTGCCAGAGTGCTTGCCCCACGCGGCAATCGGTTTCAATACGCACCGGAACCGTATCGCACAGCCAATCCAGAATATTGAGGATCTGGGTGCTTTTGGCAAAGCCCATGATATCATCCGCCCACGGCGCACGGGTCTGAACGCAGACGCGGCCGCCCTGCGGCGTTTCGTACACAGCGGTACCGGCAAGGGTCTCATCCCCCGGCACGGCAGAAAGCGCTCTCGCCCCTGTGACGCGGACGTCACCGCCGCCCTGTCCGTAGCCGCCCCAGAAAGATGCCCGCTTGAAGCCTGCATAGGGCGCATTGAGAGGATCGTCCGCAAAGATCTCCACGCTGCTGCCCGCCTGCTGCAGCACCTCCACACCAAAAGCGTCATAGCCCAGCTTCTGCTGCGCATAGGCTGCGGCGTCGGCGTCAGCATAGATCGCTTTACCCAACCAGTCCTCCAGCTCCTCTTTCGGCATGGCTTTGACCAGCTCGCCCGCCAGAACAACACCAAGAGCGTTTTCCTTCCACGCGGTGAGCGGCACGCCCAGCTTGAGCAGCTGCCGCGGGAGTGCAAACGGGAAGTCATGCATCTGCTTCATATGCTCTTTGGTACCCGCAGCCGTCCACTGGCAGGTGGAAAAATACGGCCAGAAGCCAATCTGTTTATGCCCGGCGAGGCTTTCCGAAAGCTCTGCAAGGAAGGGTCTGTCTTTATCCAGACGCGCCAGATAACTGCTCATTTCCGGCAGCATGGAGTTGATCGCCTCGAACATAACGCCGTCACAGCCGCCAAGGCCGATGTGCAGCGCGGCTTCCCATGCGTTGATCTGATCGGATTTGCCCCGCTTGACATACGGACAGGTGACCATTTCGGCGTAGGTTTCCACACCGGGTAATTCGGAATGTGCGTTGGTCACCGCCACGGCAAACGCCTTGTGCACGCCATCGAACGGATGCCAGTCATTATAGAACATACAGCCCGGCCGGAGATATACCTTTCCCTTGCTGTTTGCCAGCGCGCGAACATAGTCACGGTACTCCGGCAGATCGAAGGTATTGTGTTCAGCGCCGGCGATCATCAGGCCCATGATGACGTCGTCATCCACGGCGTGCACCGCTTCGGCAATGGCCTGCGCCAGCTCCGTCATGCCTTCGTGCATAAATTCCAGCCATTGACGGCGCAGGGTATTCTCTTCGGGGAAATGGTCCTGCAGCAGAGCGGCGTTCAGCTCCGGACGGGTAAAGGAACAGCCATGCTTTTTGTTAAAGTCTCCGATGCAGGTATCGCAGAAGCAGGCACACTGCACCGGAACGTGCTCATAGATGCGGAAGTCGTCGTCGATCCAGATACATTCCGGCTTCAGCCGGGCAAAACGGGCAAACAGTGCCGAAACACGCTCTTTCAGCTGCCGTGAACGCGGGCAGACGGATACGATACCATCCTCGCCCTCGGGGCCGATCATATGCGGCACCACCGCAGACTTCCCGCCCTGAAACGTACCGTGGCCGATGACATAGCCCATATTGAATTGCACCTTGCAGCCGGCATCTTTGGCGGCCTGCACCTGAGCTTCAAACGCTTTGAGCTTCTGCTCCTGCACCTCGTCCGGATCGTTG
>CAZYRD010000278.1:0-2713 GCA_964649475.1 uncultured Faecalibacterium sp. | reverse complement strand
TGCTGCCGCGCGATCTCCGCACAACAGTCGTGGATGGGCTGCGCCTGCATCAGCATACCACAGCCGCCGCCATAGGGATAATCGTCCACACGGCGGTGCTTATCCAGTGTATAATCCCGGATGTTGTGGGTATGGATGGCAATGCGGCCGTCTGTCTGCGCACGGCCCACGATGCTTTCGTGCAGCACCGCTTCGCACATATCCGGGAACAATGTGGCTATATCGATTCGCATTCGGTAAACATCCCTTCGATCGGGCGCACGGAGATGTGTTCGTTTTCCACATCCACCTCGCCGAGAAATTCCGGAACCGCCGGGAACAGGACCGTCTCGCCCACGGGCGTTCTGATCTCATAGATATCGCAGTTGGCAGGCTTCGTCACATTGGTCACCGTGCCGTACACGGCGCCGGTATCGGCATCCGTCACCGTACAGCCGATGATATCCTGCACAAAATACCGCCCCCTGGGCAGTTTGATATCGCCGCGGGCGGCATACAGCACCCGGTTGACCAGACGGCGGGCGTCTTCCACAGTCTCGACGCCTTCCAGACGGATGACCGGCATATCCTTGACAAATTTTACGCCGAGCACACGCACACCGCGCACGCCGGACGCATCCCAGTACAGCATTTTCAGCTTGCGGAACAAGGTGGAATCATCGCACCACGGGTAAACCTTGCATTCGCCGGTCACACCGTGCGTGGTGACGATCTCGCCTACCTCAAGAAAAGGCTTTTGCATAAGCTTCTCCTATCTTTTCATTTTTTCAGCTGGATTTTGTCCCGGTCCGCTGCCGTTCTCTTACAGGCAGCTTCCGGTTTATTCACTCAAAAGCGGCAGACTGATCTCCACCGTGGTCCCCTGCCCCTGCGTACTGTGCAGCTTCAGGCTGCCGCTGTGTTCACGGACAATATCATCCGCAACAGCAAGACCGATACCGCTGCCGCGCACTGCACCGCGTCCTTTGTAAAAGCGGGTTTTAACCAGTTCCAGCTCATCCGAAGCGATGCCCTGGCCCTGATCCGTCACTGTGACGCTGCATACCTTGCCCTTGCCCGCGACCTTCACCTTGATCTCCCCGCCGGCTGGCGAGTACTTGACGGCGTTATCCAGCACGTTGATAAAGACCTGCCGCAGCCGGTTGGCATCGCCGCTGACCATCAGAAGATCGTCGCTTTCCTCAAAGCTCATCCGTATATCCGCCTGCGCAGCACGCTGCTGCACCATCAGCACAGCGTCGCCCACTTCGGCGGCAAGATCCAGCCTTGCAAAAACCAGTTCCAACCCTCTGCTCTGCATACGGGAAAAGTCCAGCAGCTCCTCTACCATGGAATACAGGCGGTCTGTTTCGCCGGAGATGATCCGCATGCCGTGTGCATAGTTGGGGTCGTTCACATCATCAATGCGCTGCAGCGTTTCCGTCCAGCCTTTGATCGATGTAAGCGGCGTACGAAGCTCATGCGACACGGATGAGATAAATTCATTTTTCAGTTTTTCGGTCTTGGAAAGCTCCTCCGCCATATGGTTGATGGTCTCGCACAGACGACCGATCTCATCGTTATGCTTTTTCTGCAGGCGTATGGCGAAATTCCCCTGCGCTATACGGGTGGCCGAAGCCTCCACCTGCGCCAGCGGGCGCACGATACTGCGGACAAAATATACGCCGGTGAGCAGAATCAGGCCAAAGCAAGCCGTCACAACTGCAAAGGAAACGACCAGCGTCTGCCAGATGCGCCGGTTGATGCCGCTCAAAGAGGTCACCAGGCGAACGGCGCGTATCCCCTGTACGGGCGTCGGTATCAACCATGTGATCGCCATGACCGGCTCTTCGCTGCGTCCGCCCAGCACCGCTTCACCAATACGGCTTTGTTCCGAAAGCGCCATGGTAAAATCCGCGGGCGGCGTGCTTTTTGCCGCCTGCGCTTCAGATGCGGGCCCCTGCCCCGGCAGGAATCCCTCTGAGGTCGCGTACAGCGCTCCCTCCTCATCCAGCAGCTCCATGGCATACACAACCGCATCATCCGCCGCAATTTCCTGCACCATGGTGCGCAGCAGCGCGGCGCGCTCCCTTGCGGAGGAATCCTGCACCGTCTGGTAGCGGCTGGAAAGCAGAGCGATCTCTCCATGCAGCGTCTGCTGTGCCGAAGCGTAGCTGGCATTGACGGTATACAGCATCAGCAGCGCCTCCGCCACCAGCAGGATCAGCACCGTCACCAGCAGATTACCGCGTACCCAGCGGTTGGACAATCCACTTGTCATTCTGCGTTACGCTCCTTGGGAAATCTGTATTTACGGAAAGATGTCCCGCTCACTCCGCCCAGCGGTACCCGTAGCCCCACACGGTAAGGATATGCCGCGGGTCACTGGGCTTGTCCTCGATCTTCATGCGCAGGCGCCGGATGTTCACATCCACGATCTTGACGTCACCGAAATAATTGGGACCCCAGACGCCTTCCAGAATTTTATCCCGCACCAGCGCAACGCCCGGGTTGTGGAAGAACAGATCCATGATCTGAAATTCCACCTGTGTCAGATCAATGGCTTTTCCTTCCTTGAACAGCATATGGCTGCGGGAATCCAGCACAAACCGGCCGGAGGTAATGCGGCCGTCGCTGACCGCCTGATTATCCGCGCCGCGACTGACACGGCGGCACAGCGCCTCGATGCGGGCCAGCAGTTCAGAAACACTGAACGGTTTGGTCATATAGTCAT
>CAZYRD010000277.1:0-2715 GCA_964649475.1 uncultured Faecalibacterium sp. | reverse complement strand
AGGACACCTACCGCACCCTGATGGCGGCGGACAGCGCCGTCATGGTCATTGACGCCGCCAAGGGCGTCGAGACCCAGACCCGCAAGCTGTTCAAGGTGTGCGCCATGCGTCACATTCCCATCTTCACCTTCATCAACAAGCTGGACCGTGAAGCCCGCGATCCCTTCGAACTGCTGGAGCAGATCGAAAAGGAGATGGGCATCGGCACCTATCCCGTCAACTGGCCCATCGGCTGCGGCAAGGACTTCAAGGGCGTGTACGACCGAGAAACCAAAGAGGTCATCGCCTTTACCGAATTCCACAACGGTGCCAACAAGCTGACCGCCGTGCGCGGCCCGCTGGAGCAGCCCGACGTGGCCGAGCTGGTCGGCCCGTGGCAGACCGAGACCCTGCGGGACGAGATCGAACTGCTGGACGGCGCCTCCTACGAGTTCGACATGGAAAAGGTGAACAACGGCACCCTCAGCCCGGTGTTCTTCGGCTCTGCGCTGACCAACTTCGGTGTCGAGGAATTCCTCACCCACTTCCTGCAGATGACCATGCCGCCGCTGCCCCGTATGAGCGACGCCGGTCTCATCCAGCCGGACACCGAGGATTTCTCCGCTTTCATCTTCAAAATTCAGGCCAACATGAACAAGGCCCACCGCGACCGTATCGCCTTTGCGCGCATCTGCTCCGGCCGGTACGAAAAAGGCATGGAGGTGTTCCATGTGCAGGGTGGCAAAACCATCAAGCTGGCGCAGTCCACCCAGATGATGGCCGACGAGCGCCAGATCGTGGAGACCGCCTGGGCGGGCGACATCATCGGCCTGTTTGACCCGGGCATCTTCTCCATCGGCGACACCCTGTGCAACGCCAAGCCCCGCTTCCAGTTCGAGGGCATCCCCACCTTCGCGCCCGAGCACTTTGCCCGTGTCGTCCCCGTGGACAGCATGAAGCGCAAGCAGTTCGTCAAGGGCGTCTCCCAGATCGCCCGCGAAGGCGCCATCCAGATCTTCCGCGAGCTGAACACCGGTATGGAAGAGGTCATCGTGGGCGTGGTCGGCACCCTGCAGTTCGACGTGCTGGAGTTCCGCCTGAAGAGCGAGTACAACGTGGACATTCGCATGGAGCACCTGCCCTACCAGTATATCCGCTGGGTGGAAAACGAGGACCTGGACGTCACCAGGCTGACCCTCACCAGCGACAGCCGCCGCATCGAGGATCTGGACGGCAAGCGCCTGCTGCTGTTTGTCAACAGCTGGAGCGTGGACTGGGCCATCGAGCACAACAAGGGCCTGCAGCTGTCGGAATTCAGCCGAAACTGAAAGGTTCGACTGAATTCCAGTTTTCCAAGAAACTAAAGGTTTCTTGAAAACTCCAGTTCAGCCGAAATTGAAAATTTCAGGGAAACTCCGGTTTTCCGAAAATTAAACAGTTCAAAACAAAAGCCGTTCCGGAAGCCTTTTTGGCAATCCGGGACGGCTTTTTTGTGAAAAATACAAGTTATTTTTTATACTGCGAGGGTGATACCCCCATGGCGCGCTTGAATTCCACCGAAAAGTATTTGTAATCCTCGTAACCGCACAACCCGGCGATCTCCTGCAGCGAATGGTAACCCGCACGGATGAGCTCTGCGGCGTGCTGCATCCGCAGGCCGATCACATACTGTTTGGGGGAGACACCGTACCGCTGCCGGAACAGCCGGCGGAAATACGGCTCGCTGCAGCAAGCCTCCCGTGCCGCCTGCTGCAGGGAAAACTCCGGCTTCAGATGGGCGCGCTCGATGTAACGCATGGCGCGGTAAAGCCGGTCACGGCCGGTGTTGGCGGCGTGGGCATCCTGATACACTGCGGCAAAAATACGGCTGAGCACAGCTGCGGCCTCAAAGCGGTAGCCGGGCTCCCGTTCCTCCCAGATATGCAGGATCTGCCGGAACAGCTCTTCATAGCGGGCGGGGTCCTCCGGTACAAGGACCTCAAATTCGCCGGAGGAGTAATCCTGCGTTTCAAAATCGATGACGATCATCCGGTCCCGCGCAGCTGTGCGGAAATAGCTTAAATGCGCCGGCACATAGCTCAGTGTGCCGCTGCCCAGCGCAAGCTGTTGTCCGCCGGCGGTTTCGATCCGCGTGTCGGCCTCCAACCGGAAAGACAGCGAGCTGTGCGGACGGTCGATGTTGCTGCTTCTGGAATTGGTCTGATCCAGCCAGACCACGCCAAGCAGCCGGAAAGAAATGCTTTCGCATTCGAAAAACATGACAGATCCCCCCGATTCTGGCTTAAAAATACCATAGAAAGATCGAAAAATCAACCTTTTTGCACGTTTTGCGGATGGTGTTTTCCGCGGATGGCTGTTATAGTAAAGAAAAAAGAGCACTGCCGCCGGCGGTGCACATACAGGAGGCACACTATGACAAGACGCGAGCAATTGCTGCGGCGCTATGCCGAGCAGCGGGAACAGACCGACCGCCGTGTGGCCGAGGGCATTGAGAAAAACCGCAAAGGGAACGCCGTGCTGAAATTTGTGGACGGCAGCGGCCGGCCCGTGCAGGGCGTGCGTGTAAAAGCGGTGCTGAAAAACCATGCCTTTCTGCACGGCGCCAACCTGTACGAGCTGGATCAGACGGAATCGCCGGAGAAAAACGCGGCCTACCGCAAAAAATTCAAAGAGGCGTTCAACGCGGCTACCGTGCCCATCTACTGGGCGCCGCTGGAGCCGGAACAGGGCAAGCCC
>CAZYRD010000276.1:0-2725 GCA_964649475.1 uncultured Faecalibacterium sp. | reverse complement strand
AACAGCGCCGACAGAATGGAGATCATCAGGTTATCTTTGGCAAAGCTGGAGGCCAGGTCCCGCGAGGAGGTGGAGTTGCCCAGCACATAGTAATCGCCGTTGTAATATTTGCCCACAATGGTGCGGATCTCGTCCAGAAATGCAAAGGTCTCGTCGCTCTCCTCCGGCAGGTTCAGATACACCACCATACGGCTGAACTTTTCGGTGCGCATCTGCTCCTGTGCGGTCTCCAGCAGGCTGAACATCTCGCCCATGTCCATACCGTCACCGGCCTCCAGCGAGATGTTGTGTTCATCCAGTGTGTCCTTCAGATAAATGAACAGGTCAAACAGGGGAATGGTGTACTCGTCCAGACCGCTCAGAATGGCGCCGTACTGGTCGTTTTCCGCCGCGTAGGCGCTGTACAGCAGCTGGGCCACCTCGTAATCCAGCCCGATCAGCTCGGAAAACTGCCGCGGCGTCAGGGCTGCGGTCAGGGTGTAGCCGTCCAGCGCCTCCATGCCCGAAAGTCCCATCGTGCTTTTTACTTCGGGGCGGTCGTTCAGCTCATCCAGCACGGCGGCCTCGGCTTCGTAATCGCCCGCGGGCACCAGAAGCGCCACCATGTTGCTGGTGCCGAAGGTCTCCTTGATCTTGAAATACGCCACCTGACTTTCCGTCATTTTGGCGGTTTTCAAATCGTTGAAGCTGTATGCGTACGGGCACCGGCTGGAAAGCACAAATGCGCCGACAAGGATCAGCACAAACAGCGGCGGCAGCACCCGGCGCACCTTAACGGCAAATTTTCCCAGCAGCGTGATGTTGGGCAGCAGCCTTTTGTGCTTGGTGCGGTCGATGAGCGGGCTGAACAGCATCAGCAGACCGGGCATCAGCGTAAACACCGAAAACAGGCTGAACAGAATGGCTTTGATAAGTACCATGGCCATATCCATGCCGATGGCGAATTTCATGAATGCCAGCGCAATAAGACCGCTTATCGTGGTCAGCGACGAAGCGCTGATCTCCGGTATGGATTTGCTCAGTGCGGTGATGCAGGCTTCGCGGGCGTCTTTGGTCTCGTGCTCATCCGAAAAACGGTGGCACAGAATGATGGCGTAGTCAATGGCAAGCGCCAGCTGCAGCACCACTGCGACGGAATCCGAGATAAAGCTGATCTTTTCAAACATGAAGTTGGTGCCCATGTTCAGCAGCGCCGCCACGCCGAAGGTGATCAGCAGCACCGGGATCTCGGCGTACGCGCGGGAGGTCAGCGTCAGCACGATCAGAATGATGATGACCGCCACGATCAGAATGGTGGTCATCTCGTCCCGCAGCATGGCGTTCATGTCCGTACCGATGGTGGTTTCCACATACAGATCATATTTTTGCAGCAGGCTGCGGATGGTATCCATCGCCTGTATGGTGGCGGGGTCGGTGGTGGCGCCCTCAAAGTTTACGTTGTACAGCGCCGCGGCGTCTTTGTAATGCTCCTCGGTGTTGTCAAACGTCACCATCATCACGCCGTCCACGCCGCTGATAAGCTCGTTGATCTCCTGCGCGGTCTCGTAGGTTATGTTGGAGACCATCACCCGCGCCATGCCGAAATCCGCAAAATGCTCGTTCATTGCCACAAGGCCCTGCCGGGTCTCGGTGTCCTCAGGCAGATAGGTGGTCACGTCGTTTTCCACCTTGGTCCAGCCCATGGCAAACACGCAGAATACCGCCGCAAAAATGTACAGCAGAAAAAACAGCGTACGCTTGTCCACAATGAAGGTCGATATCCGTTCAAACAGAGTGTTTCCCGAATTATTCTTTTTCATGGTGCTGTGGGGCCTCCTTCGCTGCAAAATCAGCCAGTTTCACAAAATTGAACAGCTGTTGCTTTTTACTTTTAAATTCATTATAATAAATGCAGACAGACTTGACAAGCAACAATATTTTCCCATCTTATCAATTTTGAACAAAATGTGTAAAAGTGTGGGATTTTGCCCACGGGGAGGCCGCCATGCCAAAAGCTGAATACCGCAGCGCCGTACGTTCCCGCAAGCTGATCAAAGCAGCTTTGGCGGATCTTCTTTTGGAAAAGCCGCTGGATAAAATCACCGTCACCGACGTGGTGCGGCGGGCCGAGATCAACCGCGGCACCTTTTACGCCCATTACCGCGACATTGCGGACGTGTTGGATCATCTCATCGCGGAAACGTTCGAGCACATCCGCGACGCGCTGTTTACGCAGTCACAAAGCATCGAGGAGGTACCCCACGTGCTGCTCGCCCGCGTGCAGAGCATTCTGGAGGAGGATATGGATTTTTACACCAAGATCATGACCTCCGGTGCATTTGCCGTTCTGCAGGAACAGCTTGTGCATCTGGTGCTGGACTACCTTTTCCGGCACGAGGAGGATTTTTCGCTCGGCAGCCACGAACAGTATGTTCTGTTGATACAGTTCTGCGCCGGCGGTCTGACCGGCCTTTATGCGGCGTGGTTTGGCGGAAAACTTTCCATATCGCTCAGCGAGCTGACTGCCCGTGCCGAAAAGCTGCTTTTAAGCATCATCACACAGGCCGAACCTCCGCTTCGGCTGCTCTTTGAAAAAAATATCGAAAAATTTAAAAATAGGTGTTGACATTCGCGTTAGGGTTTGCTATAATAATCAAGCACCAAGGGAAACGGTGCCGAAAACTTGGGGGTGTAGCTCACCTGGGAGAGCGCTTGAATGGCATTCAAGAGGTAAGGGGTTCGATCC
>CAZYRD010000275.1:0-2732 GCA_964649475.1 uncultured Faecalibacterium sp. | reverse complement strand
CTACGCCCTGCTGGTAGGCTTCTGCGTCATGCTGATCACCGATGTTCTGCTGGGATAACCTGCCGGACAACACGCCTGCGTAAAAAACACGCGAAAATACATCCGCACAAAAAATCCGGTCTGTGGTTCGCATCACAGGCCGGATTTTTATATTGTATCGTCTTTTCGTTCCTGGCCGCTGTTCTTTGCCGCCGCACCAAAGCGGCGCGCCGGGGTCAGCCCTCTTTTCCGCAGACAAAGTCGATCCCGTACCGAGTACCGTGAAAAAATAAAACACCACCGGTCAGCCGGATGCAGAGGATGCAGGTGTTTACGTCGTCAAAGCCGTTATGGCCGTTGTCGATCCGCGCAGCAACACGTCCGGTTCTTTTGTCAATTTCTGCATTTATCTGTCGCCACAGCACCTAGAATTTCGCATATTGGGGCATACCGGCAAAGCGGCACGTAAAAACAGGCGGCAGGAGCGGCTTATTCAAAGGGGATCTCCACCGGCTGACGCCTGCGGTAGATGGTCTGGCCGGTAAAGCCGATGGCACGCAGCTGCTGCACGGCGGACACGAGGCCGACGGCCGCGGCGGCAGAGGCATGGGCGTCGCTGCCCACGCTGACGCGGCGGCCGCCCAGCGCGTAATACCGGCGCAGGACGTCCATCTCCGGCATGCAGCGCCAGCCGGTGGCGATGCCGCTGGTGTTCACCTCCAGCGTTTTGTCCCGTTGGATGACGATGCGCAGCACCTCGTCCACGAGGTCGGCGAATTTTTCCAGCTGCAGTGCATGACCTGCCTTGCCGTTGATGTACCGCAGCGGAATGTCCAGATGGGTGAGGATGTCGTAATCCGCAAGCCGGGCGCATTCGGCAAGGTCGTACAGATACCGCTGCAGATAGGCCTCCAGCCGGGCGGTGCTCCAACCGGGCAGATCCCGGGCGCCGAGGTAGATACAGCGGCCGTCCTCCATCTGGCCGTGGATGGAGGTGAGGACGACGTCGTACTCGCCCAGCTCATGGACGATGCGGGCGTTTTCACCGCTCCACAGCTCCTCGCCGATCTCCACGCCGCAAAGCACCTCCAGCCGGCCGGCGTACCGCTGCGCGGCGGCGGCACAGTTGCGGATGCTTTGTTCCAGCCGTGCAAAATCGCCGTTTTCGTGGCTGTAAGGGCCGTCGGAATGGTCGGTGACGGCCACGCCGGTCATGCCGGCGGCGATCTCAGCGGCGCAAAGCTCGTCAATGGACTGGCGGCTGTCGTGGCTGCAGTCGGTGTGGGTGTGCATGTCGTAAATGGTCAGTGCCATGATGTTCTCCTTTGCCTGCGGTGAAAAAGACGGACAGACGCTTTTTGTCCGGCGGAAAAAGTGTGTTTGCCCGGCGGAAAGTTTTGCCCGCGGGTGCCGAAGGTCATTCCTGCAAAAACAGCATGCCGGTGCGCAGTGCACACGGCAGCGTAAAGCTCGCTGATATTGGCGGGGTTGGGCCGGAAGGATTTGAACGAAAGGGCGGAGTACGGCACGCCGCCGGTCTCAGTCATCAGCCGGCCGTTTTGGCGTATCACGCGGCTTTCCACAAAACCCCTTTCCGGCAGTTTGCGCCTGCTGACAAAAAGCACATACGCTGCCGGTCAGTCTTCGGCAAGCAGCAAAACCACAGCATTCGACGCCAGCGAAAGCACCTGACCGCTTTGCGTTTCTCCCGTGCGTTCCAGATCGTGACGGGCGTCCAGCCGGTACACGCCCAGTTTACCGGTGACACCGGCAAGCTCCAGACGGATACTCTCGCGGGTGCAGGCGGTATCGTGGTAATTGACCAGCAGTACTGCGGCTTTTTTGCCGGCGGAGGCGGCGCAGACGTACACGTTGCCGTCTTCGATGCGGCTTTCTGCCTCGTTTTCCAGCCTGCGCAGCTCGTTGAAGGCCTTGAAGGCGCAGTAAGGTTTGCGGACCGTCACAAGGGCGGGTTCGCCGTGCACCGCCACCCTGCCGGGGGCAAACGGGCCGCACCAGCTGCTGCTCTGATTGACCTGGCCGTCGTAATAGGTGGAGACGTCACAGGGGGAGTGCTGCAGGGCGCACAGCATGGCAGCCGTATAGGCCGCGCCCTTGGCGGCGGGGATCACTTCCCAGCTTTCGTGGACGTTCCGCCAGTCGCGCACATAGTTCCACTCGTCGTAGATGTTTTCGGCATGGTCATAGCCGAATTCATGCAGAAGCGCCTTCACCTTTTCGGCACCGAGAGCACCCTCTTTGGGGTCCACCGTGTAGGCATGCCAGGAGTAGAAATCCAGCGGAGCCTTCGCCCTGGAGACCGCTTCCATAAAGCGGCGGGCAAAATCGCACGCGGGGCTGGAAACCGCCGGACCGCCGATCTTCAGATGGGGGAATTTTTCCTTGAGGTAGGCGGCCGTCTGAACGTAAAAATCAAAGAACTGCTCGTGCGTGCCGGTCCAGCACTGCCTGCCGTCCAGCTCCGGTTCGTTCCAGATCTCCCAGTATTCGATGCCCATGCGGTGACCGTCTGCCCAGCCTTCGTTGACGTGGCGGATGATATGCTCGCAGATGCGCGCCCACTTCAGATAGTCCTTCGGCGGGTGGGTGTGCACCTTGACGGGCTGATGCTCGATGGTGGCACCCAGACGGTAGATGACCTTTGTGCCGCATTCCAGAATGGCCTTGAGGTATTCGTCCGTTAGGGCAAAATTGTAGTTGGCGGGGTCGTTTTCATCGCAGTTGAAATTTTT
>CAZYRD010000274.1:0-2751 GCA_964649475.1 uncultured Faecalibacterium sp. | reverse complement strand
GGTGGAGCTGTTCGGCTTCCCCGAGGAGTGCTTCACCCTGCTGGGCAAGTACAGCAATCTGGAGATCAACAGCGACGATCTCAGCGTGGCCATCGCCCGGTATCCCCGCATGCTGGCAGAGCTGCATCTGGACTACATCGGCCGAGGCTATCGCCGCAGCATCGAACTGCTTTGTGCGGACGGCAATCTGTTTGCGGATTTCGGTGCCGGCACCCTCACACTGGAGGACGGCTCCGTCATCAACTGTGCCGAACCGGTCAACGACCGTTTTATGCGCGAGATGAACTATTTTGTGGATTACTGTCTGGGCGAAGAGCGCGAGAGCATCAACAGCCCCGCAAAAGCCCTTGCCGTGCTGAAGCTGGCATTAAAAGAGTAAAAAAGACTGGATAGAGGAGAGATCACGATGAAACGAGTTCTGATCACGGTCTGCGGCCGTGCCGGAAGCAAGGGCTTCCGCAACAAAAACCTGAAGAATTTCTGCGGCAAGCCGCTGGTGTATTACACCCTTTCCGCGGCGGAAATGTTCAAAAGCCAGCGCCCGGACCTGACGGTGGATATCTGCCTCAATACCGACTCTCCCGAGCTGATCGCTCTGGTGCTGAAGGGCTATCCTGAGGTGGAGGTCATTGAACGCCCCGAAGAGCTGGGCGGCGACGCCGTGCCCAAGATGGCGGTGTTCCAGCACTCTCTGCGCACCATGGAAGAGCGTCACGGTTATGAGTACGATTTCCATATTGATATGGACATCACCAGCCCGCTGCGCCAGCAGCAGGACCTGATGCTGGCTGTGGAAATGTACGAGAGCGAGCCGGGGCTGGATCTCGTCATGGCTGCTGTGCCCTCCCGCCGCAATCCTTTCTTCAACATGGGCATGAAAAACGCCGAAGGCTATGCCTGCCGCATCATCGAAAACTCCAACACGGCCCGCCAGCAGGCGCCTGCGTGCTATGACGTCAACGCTTCGTTGTACGTGTTCCGCCGCGGCTTCCTGCTGTCCAACGCTTCCAGCGACCTGTGGAAGGGCAGGGTACGCTTTTACGAAATGTTCGATACCGGCATTCTGGATATCGACAGCGAGGAGGACTACCTGCTGATGGAGAGCATTGCCGCCCATCTGTACGGCAGCCGTCCCTCTTTTGCCGCCATGCGGGACAATATCCGCGAGGTCTGAACCCCATTCCATTTTAAAGGAGAGCCGCCCATGAGCTGCTTTGATTACCCGGTGGATTCCCAGACCATCCTGCTGAAGAAGCGTGCTTTGCGTAAGGAGCTTCTGCAAAAGGAGGGGCTGGTGGATAAAAAAATCGCCATCCTCAGCGGTTCCACTATCGGTCAGATCCGCCCTGTGCTGGAGCTGTTTTTGCTGCATCACGGCATCCGTCCCACCTTTTGGGAGGGCGGTTATCATCTGTATTACGAGGATATCGTTTTTGGCAGCGAGGAGCTGAAGGCCTTTGCGCCGGATCTGATCTATATCCATACCTCGGCCCGCAATCTGGAAAACCGGCCCTCCGTGTATGACGGCGACGAGGCCGCAGCGGCAAAGCTTGCTGCCGAAACCGCCCGCTGGCAGGGCCTGTGGGATGCCGCGCTGGCCAACTTCCGCTGCCCGGTGGTGCAGAACAACTTTGAACTGCCCACCCTGCGGGTGATGGGCAACGCCGATGCTGTTCGTATGCAGGGGCAGGTGCGCTTCGTCAGCGAGATGAACCGTGCCGCCGCCGAATACGCCGCCGGACACGCGGGCTTCCATGTGCAGGATATCCACTGGCTGGCAAGCGTGCACGGGTTGGATAACTGGTGCGATGAGAGCAGCTGGTGCCTGTACAAATATGCGCTGAACCCGGAGCTTATTCCGGAGCTGTGCGCCAATCTTGCCAACATCATCAAGTCCGTGTTCGGCCGCAATAAAAAAGCGCTTGCGCTGGACTGCGACAATACCCTGTGGGGCGGCGTCATCGGTGATGACGGCGTGCAGGGCATCCATCTTGGTCTGGAGGACGCCGACGGCATGGCCTATTCCGCATTCCAGAGCTATCTGAAAGAGGTGGCCGGTCTGGGCGTGCTGCTGAACATCTGCAGCAAAAACGAGGAGCATATCGCCCGCGAGGGCTTCAACCGGCCGGAGTCTGTGCTGAAAAATGAGGATTTCCTTGCTTTTATGGCCAACTGGGAGCCGAAAAGCCGCAACCTGCAGGCTATGGCACAGCAGCTGAACATCGGCCTGACGGACATCGTCTTTGTGGATGACAACCCCGCTGAGCGGGAACAGGTGCGTGCGGCACTGCCCGGTGTACCCGTTCCGGAGCTTGCCTCGCTGGAAACCTATGCCCGCGTGCTGGACCGCAGCGGTTATTTTGAGGTGACCACCTTCTCCAAGGATGACCGCAGCCGCAACCAGATGTACAAGGAAAACTTCCAGCGTGCCGCGGCGCAGCAGCAGTTCAGCGACTATGCCGATTATCTGCACAGTCTGGAGATGACCGCGCAGATCACGCCCTTCACGCCGGAATTTCTGCCCCGTACCACGCAGCTGATCAACAAAACCAACCAGTTTAACCTCACCACCCGCCGCTATACGGAGGACGAGGTCCGTGCCTGTCTGGAGGACGAAAACTGCGTTACCCTGTGCGGCCGTCTGCAGGATAAATTCGGCGATAACGGCCTTGTCAGCGTGATCATCGGCCGCAAAACGGGCGATGACCTGGAGGTGGAGCTGTGGATCATGAGCTGCCGCGTGTTCAAGCG
>CAZYRD010000273.1:0-2833 GCA_964649475.1 uncultured Faecalibacterium sp. | reverse complement strand
GCCTGGCTGACCGGCGTGCTGCATTATTTTATCAATTATACCTTCGATTACCCCAGCATCAAGCACAGCGACGTTGTTTACAAATGCATTGATTACATCCGCCAGAATTTTGACCAGAAGATCACGCTGGACGATATCGCTATTCATGTGTCTCTCAGCCGATCGTACCTCAGTAAACTATTCAAGGATGAAACCGGTTACAGCCTGTTTTCCTATATCAATCATGTCCGCATCGAAAAAAGCAAGCAGCTTTTGCTGGATGACAGCACCTCGCTTGTGGATATCGCCGGGCTTTGCGGCTTTGAAGACCAGAGCTACTTCACCAAGGTTTTTAAAAAGGAAACCGGAATCTCACCGAAGCGCTTCCGCGACAATCCCAGTCAGGCGACCCGCCCCGCCCGCTGACTCTGCTCGGCACCGCAGCATAAAATTGAAGAATTTAATACAAAATCCAAAAATATTTTTATAGCTTCCCGCCATTTATCTCGATATAATTATCCTTGAAGTTGATCCCTTACACCAAGTTATCACTCATCAATACAACATTACAACGGAGGATTTTTAATCATGGCTATCACCAATGAGATCAGCACGTTTGTTCAGCAGGGCCGCGCTCCCAAGGTCAAGGAGCTGGTTCAGAAGGCTCTGGACGAGGGTATGTCCGCCAAGGAGATTCTGGAAGAGGGTCTGCTGGCCGGTATCGACGTGATCGGCGACAAGTTTAAGAAGAACGAAGTTTTCCTGCCTGAGGTTCTGGTTTCCGCCCGTGCCATGAACATGGGTATGGCTATCCTGCGTCCCCATCTGGTTCAGGACGGCGTCGAGGCCAAGGGTGTTGCCGTCTGCGGCACCGTGAAGGGCGAGCTGCATGACATCGGCAAGAATCTGGTCAAGATCATGCTGGAGGGCAAGGGCATCACCGTTATCGATCTGGGTGTTGACGTCAGCCCCGAGGCTTTTGTTGACGCCGCCATCGAGCACAAGGCCAACCTGATCTGCTGCTCCGCTCTGCTGACCACCACCATGACCGAGATGAAGAATGTTGTTGAAGAGGCTACCCGCCGCGGCATTCGCGATCAGGTCAAGATCATGGTCGGCGGCGCTCCCCTGACCGAGAGCTTCTGCGAATCCATCGGCGCTGACAGCTACACCTCCGACGCTGCCTCCTGCGCTGACGCTGCCATCGCTTTCTGCCAGTAATCCACGCAGAAATCTCACAAGCAACCAATTATCGGCGGCGTGTTTATCATAAACACGCCGCTTTTTGGAGGATATTAGAATGACCAATCGCGAAAACATTATGGCGATTCTTCGTTACCAGCCCTACGAAAAAATGCCGGTCGTTTCTTTCGGTTATTGGCCGGAAACACTGCAAAAATGGGCCGACGAAGGCTACATCACCCAGGAAGAAGCGGACGGCTATGCCCGTTTTGGCGACAACTCCGAAGCCGATCGTTCTGTTATGAGGAAGCTCGGCTTCGATTTCAACTGGAACTCCTGCGTAGGCGGCGATGTTCTGCTGCGGCCCTCTTTTGAAGTTACCGTTCTGGAAAAGAATGCCGACGGCAGCCAGATCCAGCGTGACAACAACGGCCTGATCGTCAAAGTTGTTCCCGGTGTTGTTTCCATTCCCGCCGAGATCGGCACTTCTCTGACCGACCGCAAAGCCTGGGAGGAGCTCTATCTGCCCAAGCTGCAGTTCGCTGCGGAGCGCATCCCTTACGAATACCTGAAGAAACTGCCCAGCCCCGAAGAGCGCGATATCCCTCTGGGCCTGCATCTGGGCTCCCTTATCGGTCACATGCGCAACCTTCTTGGCGTACAGGAGCTCAGCTACCTGTATGTGGATGACGAAGAACTGTACTGCGAGATCGTCGACACCATGTGCGGTCTTTGCTACGACTGCGCCAAGGCGATTCTGGAAACCGGCGCCAAGTTTGATTACGCCCATTTCTGGGAGGATATCTGCTACAAAAACGGCCCGCTGGTAAGCCCGTACGTGTTCGAGGATCTGATCGGACCGTGGTACAAGAAGATCACCGATCTCATGCACGAATACGGTATTGATATCGTCTCCGTCGACTGTGACGGCTGCATTGATACGCTGGTTCCCATCTGGCTGGAAAACGGCGTCAACACCATGTTCCCCATCGAGGTCGGCACCTGGAACGCTTCCATTGCTCCCTGGCGTGAGAAATACGGCAAGGAGCTGCGCGGCGTCGGCGGCATGAACAAAACTGTTTTTGCCAAAGACAAAAATGCGGTTGATGCAGAAGTTGCCCGTCTGAAAGAGCTGATCAAGCTCGGCGGCTACATCCCCTGCCCGGACCACCGCATCCCACCCGATGCCAAATTTGAACTGGTTCAGTACTACTGCCAGAAAATGGCCGAATAAAAGCCATTCCGTCGTCCCTGTACAAGTAAATGCCCTCCGTGCAAAATCTGCACGGAGGGTGTTTTTGTTGTACAGTTAATCGGCTTTACAGGCTTTTTGCATAAGTAATCAGCGCATCGACGTTGATTCCGCTCTCCCACGGACGATACCGCGTACCCGCATGCTGATCTTCCACATAATACTCCGACCACGCACCTGTCTCATCCAGCAGGCTCAGTAACTTATCATACACCAACTGCTTGCCCGGCATATCGTGCCGTACAAGATTGTACAAAAGCAAGCCGTAGTCGTAACCCACATTCTTTTTGTTGGCCTCGTCGGAATAGATGTGCCCGTCTTTTTCCAGCGTCTCCACAAGCTTCTGCAGATAGTCCGTCACCAGTTCACGATCCAGCAGATATGCATCCAGATAAGCCGGCATCAACAGTGCACTGGGAA
>CAZYRD010000272.1:0-2852 GCA_964649475.1 uncultured Faecalibacterium sp. | reverse complement strand
CCGTTACGCCAAGGACAGCCCCTTCATCTACCGCCGCCCGCCCATGGATCTGTGCCTGGAATACTGCGAGGAAAACGGTCTTCGTCCCAAGGCGCACTGCCTGAATTATTTCCAGCGCGCGCATTATCCCGCATGGATGCCGGAGGATGTCGAAGAGGCAAAGCCGCTGATCGAAAAACATTTTGCCGATCTGGCACAGCATTACAGTGACCGCATCCCCGACTGGGAGGTCATCAACGAAACACTGGGCTCCTACATCCTGCGGGATACCAACCCGCCCATCTTCTTTCTGCCGGACAGCATCGAGTGGAGCTTTGCGCTGGCGGTAAAATATTTCCCCCACAATCGGCTGCTCGTCAATGAGGATCCGCCCAATGTGTGGGGCGACACCCGCGGCGACCGCCGGGCGTATTATCTGCAGATCGACCGTGCCCTGAGCAAGGGTGCGCGCATCGACCTTGTCGGCCTGCAGGCACATATGATCTACGAGCAGAGCGACCCCGCCTTGCAGGATATCATGTGCGATCCGGGCAAAATGTTCGAAACGCTGGATCAGTACGCGCAGTTCGGCCTGCCCATCCAGATCACCGAGGTCAGCGTTCCGGCGATGACGGATTCCGAAGAGGACGAGGCGCTGCAGGCGGAATGGCTGCGCGAGCTGTACTCCATCTGGTTCAGCCATCCGGCTGTGGAGGCGGCGATCTACTGGGATCTGCCCGACGGCTACGCCCCCGGCGCACGGCTTGGTGCAATGGAAGAGGGCTGGAACACCTTCCGCAGCGGCCTGCTGCGCTTCGATATGAGCGAAAAGCCGGCCTTCCGGGAGCTGAAGCGTCTGTTCAGGGAAGAGTGGCACACCGAGGAAAGCTTTGCCGCCGATGCAAACGGCTGCGGCGGCTTCCGCGGCTTTTACGGCACCTACACGCTGACGGTCGAAGCGGACGGCAAGACTGTGGAGCGTGAAGTATCCTTTACAAAAGATACGACCGGAGAGATCACCGTTGTTCTGTGAGATGCAGCGGTGCCGGCGAAGGCGGTGAGGTAGAATTTATGGAACATCCCGCACACATTGAAAAACGGATACAGCGCTGGAAGGATTTTTACCGTGTGGGCGACGGAAAGACCGATGTGCTGTTTCTGGTCAATTACCATGCCCCGGACAGCCCGCCCAGCCCGCCGCTGTGGCCGGAACTGAAGCAGGAGCGCATCGAGTGGAGCTGGCAGACCTGGCTGCGCGATATGGAAAAAAGCACCTGGCTGGAGGATGATGCCATTCCCTGTATGATGGTGCTCAAGGGGACCGAGGTGTTTGCCGAATGCTTTGGCTGCGAGGCGCACCGCCCGCTGTACAGCTACACCGGGGCGAAACCCATGGTGTTCAGTCCAAAGGAGGCCGCAAAGGTACGCACACCCCGCCTGGAAGACACTCCGCTGATGATGTATTTCGAGATGGCCGATGAGCTGCGCGCCCGTGCGGGACGGGATGTGATCTTCCGCATTCCCGGTATTCCCAGCCCTATGGACATCGTGGCCCAGATCTGGGATAAGAGCGATCTGTTCCCCACCATGCTGGAGGATCCCGAGGCGGTCATGGATCTGGCCGCCAGAGTCCGTCCGCTGCTGGTCGCCTTCATCGACGAGTGGTTCCGCCGCTACGGCACCGAATTCATCGGGCACTATCCCGCTTACTATATGGAAGGCGGTCTTTCCATCACGGTGGATGAGATCGGCAACTTCAGCAGCGATATGTACCGGGAGTTTGTGGAAGAGGATCTGCGGATGCTCTCGCAGCGGTACGGCGGGCTGGGCATCCATTGCTGCGCCAATTCCCGCCATCAATGGGAAAATCTGAGCCGCCTGCCCGGGCTGCGCCTGCTGAACCTGTGCCGGCCGGAAAAAACACTGTGGGAATCCTATACCTATTTCCGGGATATCACGGCCATGTGGCCGGAAAAGATGGAGCACAATGTGCCCGAGCCGATGGTCAACCCGCCGAAAGCCGCCCTGCCCGAAGGCGTACATGTCATCCTTTCGGAGAATGCCGCCACCCGTGATGACGCGCTGAGGATTGCCGAACGCCTGCACCGGGAGTACCGGTAACATGTAAACGAAAAAGCCGTTCCGGTCGCCTTTTGCAGGCCGGAACGGCTTTTTTGCGGTATTTCTTCACAGCTTCTTTGAAATGGATCCCCAGCGCAGCGTCCGGGTGTTTTTATTGCTGCAGACCGATCCGGATCACATTCCACGAATGCTTTTCCAGCACGACGGTGACGGCGCCGTCCACCAAGGCGGCATTGCCGCCGGCCTTCGGCGTGACCGTGTCGGGAGCGTCCGCCGTGTTGGCGGCACTGACGTCGTCGCTGTTCATAACGATATGCTCACAAACCGTCTGTGCGCCAAAGGCGGAAAGATCACAGACAAAGTCCAGGTCCTCTTCCATGGAGCGGTTGACGGCAAAGATGGTGATTTCGCTGCCATCCTCGCTTTTCACGGCGCAGGCGTCCAGATACGGTACATTTTCAAACTTTTCGGTGGCATAACCGGGGCAGTCGGTACGGGCGTCCAGCACAGTGCCGCGCCCGTAAGCCGAGCAGTGCATGAAGGGGTAAAAAATCGTCTGGGCCCATGCACGGCCACCGTCGGCGGCGTTTTCGGTGCGGATGGGCGCAATGGCGTTGATCAGCTGAGCAAGGCAGGCGATTTTAACGCGGTCGCAGTGCCGCAGCAGGGTCAGCAGCAGCGTGCCCAGCACCAGCGCATCCGTGTGGGTGTAATCGTATTCCAGCAGGTGCGGTGCAATGCACCATCTTTCATAGGGGTCGCGCTGACCGGTATGGTTCCACACGTTCCAT
>CAZYRD010000271.1:0-2873 GCA_964649475.1 uncultured Faecalibacterium sp. | reverse complement strand
GCTCCGTGCCCAAGAACTTCTTCCCCGCTGTTGAAAAGGGTCTGCAGGACGCCGTCAAGAACGGTGTTCTGGCCGGTTACCCCGTTGTTGGTCTGAAGGCCACTCTGGTCGATGGCTCTTACCATCCCGTCGACTCCTCCGAAATGGCGTTCAAGATGGCTGCCCGCATCGCTTACAAGAGCGCTCTGGCGCAGGCCAGCCCCATGATCCTCGAGCCCATCGGCACCCTGAACGCCTATGTGCCTGACACCAACACCGGCGACATCATGGGCGAGGTCACCAAGCGCCGCGGTCGTGTTCTGGGCATGAGCGCCGCCGAGGACGGCCTGCAGCTGGTCGAGGCTGAGGTCCCCCAGTCCGAAATGTCCGACTTCACCACCTTCATGCGTCAGCTGACTCAGGGCCGCGGCTGGTATACCTTCGAGTTTACCCGCTACGAGGCTCTGCCCTCCATGCTGGAGGCCAAGGTCATCGAAGAAGGCAAGAAGATCTTCGGCAACCTTTCCGACGAAGAGTAAACAACTGTATCATCGCCGGCGCACGGCAATCGCTGTGCGCCGGCTCTTCTTTTGTGAATACACCGTAAAAAAGCGGCATTTCCGGCGGAAAAGGCGGGGAATCTATTGACAAATCCGGCTTTGGTGATATAATATACAGGAATCTTTTCCAAAGGGCAGGGCGTCCGGCGCGGCAAGGCTGTGTCCGGGCCTGTTTTCTTTATATCCCGATGGAAAAGCGCCCTGCGGGGCGATCACGCGGGTGCCGAACGGAGGTTCCCGCCAAAAAGGAGAAGTTTACATCATGGCAAAAGAGTATGTTGTTACCAGCGCCGGTCTGGTGGCGCTGCAGAACGAGCTGGAAGAGCTGAAAACGGTCCGCCGCAAGGAAGTGGCGGAGAAGATCAAGGAAGCCCGCGGCTTCGGCGACCTTTCCGAGAACAGCGAGTACGATGAGGCCAAGAACGAGCAGGGCATCATCGAAGGCCGCATTGCCGAGCTGGAAGGCATTATGAAGATCGTCAAGGTCGTGGATGACAATGCCATGCCCGGCGACGTTGTCGGTATCGGCAGCCATGTCTGCGTGGTGGACGAGGACGGCGACGAGGACGAGTATGTGATCGTCAGCTCTTCCGAAGCGGATCCCGTGGCCGGTAAGATCAGCGACGAAAGCCCCATCGGCGCCGCCCTGCTGGGTCAGCGCGCGGGCGCTGTTGTCACCGTGGCGCTGCCCGGCGGCTACACCAGCGAGATCACCGTCAAGAGTGTGGAGCGCAAATAAGGCACGAAAAAATGACTCCGGTTGGAACAAAAACGGGCAGAGAAGTGGTTTCTCTGTCCGTTTTTTCTGCCCAAAATGCGGTTTCGCGCACATTTCTCTTGACGCTGCCGTACCGGATGCAATATAATAAAACATATATGTGGAAGTATGTCAAAAAATAAAAGCGTCGCCGGTACGCCGGCAGGAAAGGAATATGACTATGGCACAGGAAAACAACAATCAGCCGGCTCAGCAGCCGGAAGTCAACTATAGCGAGCTGGTGCGTGTCCGCCGCGAAAAGCTGGCCGAACTGCAGGCTGCCGGACGCGACCCCTTTGCGCGTACCAGCTTCCCGGTGGAAGATCATGCCGCCGAGATCAAAGAGAATTTTGTGGATAAGGAAGAGGGCGACGAGACCCCCGGCCGCCATGTCAGCATTGCGGGCCGCATCATGACCAAGCGCGGCATGGGCAAGGCCGGCTTCTGCGACCTGCAGGACGACACTGCCCGTATCCAGCTGTACGTCCGCAAGGACGCCATCGGCGACGACAGTTACACCGATTTCAAAAAGTACGACATTGGTGACATCGTGGGCGTCACCGGCGAGGTGTTCCGCACCAAGGCCGGCGAGATCTCCGTCAAGGCGGATTCCGTCACGCTGCTGTCCAAGAGCCTGCTGCCCCTGCCCGACAAGTGGAGCGGCCTGAAGGATACCGACACCCGTTACCGTCAGCGCTATCTGGACCTCATCGTCAACCCCGAGGTGAAGGATACTTTCGTCAAGCGCAGCCGCATCCTGCGCGAGATCCGCGACTATCTGGACAGCAAGGGCTTCCTGGAGGTGGACACTCCCATTCTGCTGCCCATGGAGATCGCCGCCTCCGCCAAGCCCTTCCGCACCCACCACAACACGCTGGATCTGGAAATGACTCTGCGCATCGAGACCGAGCTGTACCTCAAGCGTCTGATCGTCGGCGGCATGGACCGTGTGTATGAAGTGGGCCGTATCTTCCGCAACGAAGGTATGGACACCAAGCACAACCCCGAGTTCACCACCGTCGAGCTGTACCAGGCCTACACCGACTACAAGGGCATGATGGATCTGGTGGAGGAGCTGTACACCCGTCTGGCGAAAAACGTCTGCGGCAGCACCGTCATCACTTACCAGGGCAAAGAGATCGACATGGGCCGCTGGGAGCGCATGACCATGGTGGAGGCCGTCAAGAAGTACGCCGGCGTGGATTATTACAGCTGGGCCACCGATGAGGACGCCCGCGCCGCCGCCAGGGAAAAGCACGTGGAAGTGCCCGCCAACGCCACCAAGGGCACCGTACTGGTGGAGTTCTTCGACGCCTATGTGGAAGAGAACCTCATCCAGCCCACCTTCATCTACGATTACCCCGTGGAAAACAGCCCGCTGGCCAAGCGCAAGCCGGAGGAGCCCGCCTTTACCGAGCGCTTTGAGTACTTCATCAACGCCACCGAGTTCGGCAACGCCTTCAGCGAGCTGAACGATCCAATCGACCAGAAGGACCGTTTCGAGTACCAGCTGGAAGTCAAGCGCGCCGAGGACCACAACACCCCCGCCGCCGTGGACTACGACTACGTCACCGCGC
>CAZYRD010000270.1:0-2876 GCA_964649475.1 uncultured Faecalibacterium sp. | reverse complement strand
CAGATAAGGCACCAATATTCTTCGATCGTACTTTGCCATAATTTTCCCCTTTCTCTTGCTCCCACTTGGTGTTTACCACTATTTTACCACCATTTGCTAGTAAGTCAAGCACTATTATTTGATAGTAGGGTATACTTTTTGCGAAAGGTGGGATTAGGATGCGTTGCTATCGCCGTCTGCGGGATCTGCGGCAGGATCACGATCTGGCACAAAAAGAGGTCGCCGCATGGCTGGGCATTGACCAGCGGGTGTACAGCACCTATGAGACCGGCAAGCGGGAGATCCCCGTGCACCATCTGGAGGTTCTTGCCGACCGCTACCGCACCAGCGTTGACTATCTGCTGGGCCGCACCGATCTTGCAGCCCCCTACCCCGCTTCGCAAAGCACAGAAAAATAACAGCCGGAATGCAATTTTGAACTGCACTTCCGGCTGTTTTTGTTTGTCTTTTGTATGTGCGCCGCACCGGCGGTTTTCGGCGGGGATCAGTAGGTGATCTCCCGGATCTGCGTTTTGGACCAGCCGGCTTTTTCGTAATCGCCGGCGACAAAGTACGCCTTGCGCAGGGTCTCGGCGCTGGCGTAATGGTTCAGCGCGGGCGCTTCTTCAAAGCAGCTGACCGCCGCAAGCGCCACATAGGGCGTGCCCGCGGACAGGGTGTGCCAGGTGGTGTGGATAAGCCCGGCCAGACCGCCGGCTTTTGCGGTGGAAACGCAGGCGGCGACATTTTTTGGGGTGCGGTCCCACGGGCAGATCATGCAGTCAAAGCCCGCGTTGGTGAACACGGCGGAGGTCTCCACCGGGGTCTCCGTCACGTCATACTGCCAGTCGGCGAGGATGAGCTTTTTGCTCAGCTTCGACAGCATGTACGCTTCGCTTTGCGGAGAAGGCGCGTTGGCGGTGTAAACGTTGCGGGGGTTGTAGTGCGGATGTCTGTACAGGAACATGTCGCCCCAGACGATGGCGCGGCGGCCCTGTGCGTCCAGCTCCTCCGCGATCTCGTTGAGATAGCTGCAGACGAAGTCCATGCTTTCCTGCGTGTCGATGCGGTAGCCGAAGGCCTCGTCGCAGCCGATGTGGAAATACCGCCCGCCGCACAGCTCCATCAGCTCGCTGCGGATGGCACGCATCAGTACGCGCACCTTTGGCTTGCGCACGTCCCAGCACCAGCCGTTGGCGCAGAAATAGCTGGCAAGGGAGGGTTCCTGATCCAGCACCACATGCTTGCCGTGCATGCCGCGGCTGAGCGGCGCATGGCCCCAGTGGTTGAACATGGGCACGATCTCCAGCCCCAGCGCCTCCGCTTCGCGGAAGAGGGGGCAGACCTCCTCTTTGCTGAACGCGTGCGGCCATGCCAGCGCGGGCATACATTCCAGCTTCAGCATGCCCCAGAACTCCACCACCACATGGGAGTACCGCAGCGCGGCACAGAAGCGCAGGAATTTGTGCAGCTCCCACAGAGGGGTCTCGGGGAAAACGCAGAAATGCGCCATGCGGTTTTGTATGGAGGGGGATTCCAGAATGCGGCAGCAGCGGATGGCCGCCGCGGTGCCGTCGTTTTCGCCGTCCACGGCCTCGATGCGGTCCAGCAGCGTCATATAGCCCAGCAGCAGGTCTTTTTCATTTTCGGCGGCAACGCACACGCCGGCGGGCGTCACATGGATACTGTAGGCGTGACCCTCCAGAGCAAGGGGCTCGGCTTCGCCGATGGAAAAGACACATTCGCCGGTCTCTTCAAAAGCGATGGCGGAGCAATGGCAGGAAAAGCCGTACCAGAAATCGCGGATGACCTCCCGGTCAAAGCAGGCGGGCGCTTTGGCAGTCACCTTGCCGGGAACCGCAAAGCTGCCGCCGGTCAGGGTCATGTTATCGGGCTGAAACATAGCATCTTTCTCCTTATTTTACACATTAGCTTATAATGCGGCTGACTTGGCGTCGGGGGCGCTTTTTTGAAGACCGCCGCAGGCGGCTTTCAGCCCAGCCAGTGCAGCACGGCGGCGGCGTACAGCGCCGCGCCCATGGGCAGGGCGGCCTCGTCCAGATCAAAATTGCCGTTGTGCAGCGCGTTGCAGGTGGCGGGCTGTGCGGGATCGCTGGTGCCGAGGTAGGCATACACGCCCTGCGCGGCGCCGAGGAAATCCGCAAAATTGTCGCCGCCCAGCGAAAGCGCCCGGTCGGAAACGATGGCTTCGCTGCCGTACAGCGCGGCGGCGGCCTGCGTCATTTCTGCGGTGGCCTCCACGTCGTTGATCAGCGGCGGAGTGTGATCCTCCCACTCGTACTCCACACTGCCGCCGTACACCGCGGCAATGGCTTCGGCGGTGGCGTTGATCTGCTGCCGGATGCGGGCGCGGGCTTCGTGGGTGACGCAGCGGGTGGTGCCGTCCAGCACCGCTTCCTTTGCCACAATGTTATATGCCTCGCCGGCATTCAGCTTGCCGACGCCCAGCAGCAGCGGCTCTGTGGGCGAGCTCATGCGGGTGACCAGCGCCTGCAGCGCCACCACCAGCTGGCTGGCGATGTACAGGGCATCGCAGCCCAGCTGCGGGGTGGAGACGTGCGCCGCCTTGCCTTTGACGCGGATGGTGAAATGATCCACCGAGGCGTTGTTGAGGCGCGGGGTCAGACCCACCGTGCCGCTGGCGAGATCCGGTGCACAGTGCAGACCGAAGCACCGGTACACACCCTGCGTGACGCCGGCTTCAAAAAACGGGCCGGTGCCGCTGCCGACCTCCTCCGCCGGCTGGAACACCAGCCGCACCTCGCCGGCAAAACCGTCCAGATGACCGCACAGCAGCTTTGCACCGCCCAGCAGACAGGCGGTGTGCGCGTCGTGGCCGCAGGCGTGCATGGCGCCAGGATTCTGCGAGCGGTACG
>CAZYRD010000269.1:0-2884 GCA_964649475.1 uncultured Faecalibacterium sp. | reverse complement strand
CGCCATCATGGGCATGGATGAGCTTTCCGAAGAGGATAAGATCACCGTCAGCCGCGCCCGCAAGGTGCAGCGCTTCCTCAGCCAGCCCTTCTCCGTCGCCGAGCAGTTTACCGGTATGGTGGGCCGTTACGTGCCGTTGAAGGAGACTCTGCGTGGCTTCCGCGCCATCCTCAACGGCGAGTGCGACGACCTGCCCGAGTCCGCGTTCCTGTTTGCGGGCACCATTGAAGAAGTGCGGGAGAAAGCGGGTAAGTGATCCCGCCGGGCGCGTCCTTTGCGGGCGCAGCCCGGAACCTCTGTTCGCGAAAAGGAGATTCCCGGTATGAAAACTTTTCCCCTGCAGATCGTCACGCCGGAGGGCAGCTTTTTTGACGGCGAGGCGCAGATGATCCGTCTGCGCACCATCGACGGCGATGTGGCGGTCATGGCGGACCATATGCAGTACGCCACCGCCATCGGCATGGGCGAATGCCGCATCGTGCTGCCGGATGACACCGAGCGCCGCGCCGCCTGCTGCGGCGGGCTGCTGGCGGCAAGCGGCACCGTGCGCGTTGTGGCGGCCACCTTTGAATGGGCCGAGGACATTGACGAAGCCCGCGCGGAAAGCGCATGGCAGCGTGCGCAGTCCGCACTGGAGGCCGGTGTGGAGGACCCGCTGCAGAAGGCGGCGCTCAAAGAGCGTCTTGCCCGTGCCGGTGCCCGGCTGCATGTGGTGCGCGGACAGTGACGCCGCGTGCTAAAACCTCCGCCCTCTGCATATAGTACCAGCAAAGGGAAGTCAAAGATGCACAGATGCGCTTTGACCTCCCTTTTTGCGTTTTGGTACAACCGCGGGCGGCGCCCGCCGTGCAAAAAGGGGAGGGTGAACGATGTTTATGGTGACGCTACACAAAAGCAGCTGGCGGCGCTTTTTTGCCATGCTGGGCTGCGCCGTGGTGCTCAGCGGCGTGTTTCTGGGGGTCAACAGCCTTGCGGACAGCGCCCGTGCCACGGCGGCCGCTGCCGACGGCGACACGGTGAAAAGTGCCGATGACATGGCCAATTTTCTGCTGGGCTACGGGGTGGAGGTGGATGTGAGCACCGCGCAGGTGCTGCAGGTCACCATCCCCCGAAAGTTTGACGAGAGCTTCAAGGCGTTCAACGAGGTCATTCAGGACTGCGGCATGGATCTTGCCAAATACAAGGGAAAAATGGTGGAAAAATGGGTGCTGCAAAGCCCCAACCGCACCGTGGAGGACCAGACCGCCTACGCCGTTCTGCTCGTGCGCAATTCCAAGGTCGTCGGCGGCTATCTGCTGTACCAGCCCAGCGGCGAGGTGGTAAGCCTGAAAAAGACGCTGGATAAAGCCGCGCTTCTGCCGCAGGCGGACGCGGTGGAAACGCAGGCCGGCGCCGCACAGGCGCCGGCCGATACGGCGGAGGTGCAGGCTGTACAGGATGAATGCGCCGCACAGGAGGAAGCCGCCGCGCAGGATCCCACCGGAGATACCGCAGTGGACGATCCTGTGGAAAATCCCGCCGCCGAGACCGCCGCCGAGGCCGAAGGTGAAGCGGCGGATATCTACCCCACCGAGTGAGCCTTTGCGGCGCTGCGGGCAAAACGGCAAAGAGAACTCTTCCAATGCAAAGCGCGGCAGCGGAAGCTGCCGCCGCAAGGAACCCGGAAACAAAAACGAAGATGTGCCGTGCCGTGTGCCGGTACGGCACATTTCCGTAAAAGAAAAGAGGACGGGCCGTGACGGACGGGCCTGTTCGCTGAAATAGTCCGTCAGAAAAGGAACAAAACCATGCTGCAGCTTCGCCTTGCCTCGGCGGCGGATCTTCCCGCCATGCTGGAGATCTACCGCCCCTACGTGGAAAACACCACCGTCACCTTTGAGTATGAAACACCCTCGCCGGAGGAGTTTGCCGCCCGCTTTGCGGCGGTGACGGCGGCGTTTCCGTGGTACGCTGCGGAGCTTGACGGCCGCGTGGTGGGGTACGCCTATGCGGCGCGCGCCTTTGAACGCGCCGCTTACCAGTGGGATGCGGACGTCTCCATCTATCTTGCGCCGGAGGTGCAGGGCAAGGGCGTGGGCCGTGCGCTGTACGCCCGGCTGGAGGAAGAGCTGTACGCGCTGGGGTACTGCACGCTTTACGCGCTCATCACGGCGGAAAACACCGCCAGCCGTGCGTTTCACCGGGCGGTGGGATACGTGCCGCGGGCAACCTTTCCCAACGCCGGTTTCAAAAACGGGCGCTGGCTGGATGTGTACTGGTACGAAAAAAGCCTGCGGCCCAAACCGGAGGCTCCCCGGCCGGTGCGCCGCTTTGCCGGACACGATATAACATAAGCTTTACAAATCCCGCATTGACAAATACCCGTTTGTTCGGTATGATAAAAGCACCGCCACCGGAATACTGTGAGAGAGCGCCCTTGAGGAATACCCGATGAAGCAGAATGAAATGAACGAGAAAAAAACGGAAAAAACCGCCGGACGCCCCATGCCCAAATGGCTGTGGTGGCTTTGCCTTGCCCTGTGCCTGGGCGTGTTTCTGTTTTCGGCCTGCCGGCTGTGGGACTACTGGCACGCGGCCTCGGTGCGCGAGCATTACGTGGAGGAGCTGGCCGCGGACGTGGTCACGGTCGCGCCTGCGCAGCCGGAAAGTGCCGCCGGCTGGGACGAGGAGACCCTGCCGGACAAGGAGAAAAAGCCGCCGGCGACGCCCATCACCGTGGATTTTGAAAAGCTGAAGGAGCAGAGCGGGGACGTGGTGGGCTGGCTTTACAGCGAGGACACCCTCATCAGTTACCCCGTGGCGCAGGCCGCCCACAACGACTATTACCTGCGCCGCCTGCTGGACGGCAGCTACAACTACGGCGGACCGCTGTTTATGGACTACC
>CAZYRD010000268.1:0-2894 GCA_964649475.1 uncultured Faecalibacterium sp. | reverse complement strand
CATCCTTTCATTGCAATATCGTTGTTTCAGCCGGCAGCGCTGCGGCGGCTTCGAACAGGCTTACAGGGCAATACTTTCAAGAAAACGCACGAAGGCTGCGCGGCCCTCCGCCGTGCATTTGTAGACGCCGGCGTCGGTAAGCACCTGCAGAAAAACGTCGCCGACCTCCTGCCGCAGGATATCGCGGGCGTTTTCGGCGCAGAATTCCGGATGTGCTGCAAGCACCTCTTTGGCCCAGTCGGCGTGCTTGGCAAGCGTTTCGTCGGCGGCGATGTCGTCTCCGGCAAGCATGGCGGCCTCCAGCGCGGCAAGCTCGTTTTTCAGGCGGGCGGGCAGCACGGCAAGGCCCATGACCTCGATCAGGCCGATGTTCTCCTTTTTGATGTGGTGCAGCTTTGCATGGGGATGGAACAACCCCAGCGGATGCTCCGGCGTGGTACGATTGTTGCGCAGCACAAGATCCAGTTCAAAATCCTCGCCGTTTTTGCGGGCGATGGGCGTGATGGTGTTGTGCGGCACGCCGTCCGTCTGCGCCAAAACGTCTGCGGCGGGATCGCTGTATCCGCGCCAGGCGTCCAGCACCTTTTCGGCAACGTTCACCAGCCGGCGGGCATCCGCACAGCGCAGCCGCAGCACGGACATGGGCCATTTTACAATGCCTGCGGTCACGTCTTCAAAGCCTTTGAACACAAACGGCTGTTCGATCTCCGCCTTTGCCATGGCAAAGGTGTGGCAGCCGCCCTGAAAATGGTCGTGCGTGAGAATGGAGCCGCCCACGATGGGAAGATCGGCATTGGAGCCCACAAAGTAGTGCGGGAACTGCGCCACGAAATCCAGCAGACGGCGGAAGCTGCCGGTCTCGATGCGCATGGGGGTGTGCTTCCTATTCAGCACGATGCAGTGCTCGTTGTAATAGGCGTACGGCGAATACTGCAGGCCCCAGCGGTCGCCGTCCAGCCGCAGCGGAATGATGCGCAGGTTCTGGCGCGCGGGATGGTCCAGCCGTCCGGCATAACCCACGTTTTCGGCACAGAGCTGGCAGCTGGGGTAGCTGCTTTTCTTTGCACCGAGGGCGGCGGCGATGGCGCGGGGATCCTTTTCCGGCTTGGAAAGGTTGATGGTGATCTCCAAATCGCCAAACGGCGTTTCCGCCATCCATTTTTCATCCTTTGCCACACGGGTGGTGCGGATGTAGTTGGTGTTTTTGCACAGGGCGTAGAAGTAATCGGTGGCCACTTTGGGGGACAGTTCGTACCGCAGGCGGAACTCCTCCGCCACCTCACTGGGGCGGGGCGTCAGCGCGCCCATCAGCCGGGTGTCAAACAGATCCCGCTCGGTGACGGTATCTCCGCAGATACCGTTTTCCACCGCGTATTCCAGCAGTGCGTCCAGCAGTGCATCCAGATCGGCGCCCTCCGGAGCCTCCTCCGGTTCAAGGGCATCCAGCCCCAGCATATCCAGCAGCAGATTGGCGGCGTAATCCGCGTCCTCCGGCTTCAGAAGACCGCAGCGCAGGCCGTGCTGCACAAGGCCGTTTACAGCAGAATCAATAGTCATAACGCTATCTTTCCCTCACACAGACAGATGGTTTGCTTTTAAGCTCCGCTTTAAGCCGTTCCTCAGAACTGCATGCCGCCCACGGGACGGATGGACAGCACATGGCAGGCGCCCTTGCCCAGAACCGCCTCGGTACCGGCAATAAACTCATCCAGCAGGTCAAAGGGTACGAACGCCTGCACGGTACCGGCAAAGCCGCCGCCGTGCACGCGGCTGGCGCCGCGGCCGTCCAGCAGCGCGGCACAGAGCGCCAGCGTCAGGGCGACCTCCTGATGCTCCTTGCAGCCGGAGGGCACCACGTTCTGCAGATACAGCCAGCTGGAACGGCCGGAGGCGTTGACCAGCCCGAGGAAACGGTCGAAATCACCGGCGCGCAGCGCGGCGACCTGCTGGGGAACGCGGTCGTTGTCCGCAAAGAAATGCAGTGCGCGCAGCACGGCACGGTCGCCCACTTTTTCGCGCAGCATGGGGATGGCGGCAGCAAACTCCGCTTCGGGCACGTCGCGCAGGAACTCCTTGCCCAGCAGACGGCTGATGGCCTTCATCTCCCTGGTGATGGCGGCATACTCGTCCGTCAGGTCGGCGTGGCTGGCGCCGGAGTCCAGGATGCACAGGGCATGACCGGTGGAGGCAAAATCAAAATCAATGGGCTCCACCACGGGAGCGGAGGGATCGTCGAAATCAATGGTGATCATATTGCCGACGGAGCAGGCAGTCTGGTCCATCAGGCCGCAGGGCTTGCCGAAGAACACGTTTTCGGCATACTGGCCGATCTGGGCGATCTCCACCGCGGTGGCCTTTTTCTCAAAGAACAGCTCGTTGATGATGGTGCCGACCAGCACCTCGAAGGCGGCGGAGCTGGAAAGGCCGCTGCCGGTGAGCACGTTGGAAACGGTGTAGGCGTTGAACCCCTTGACCTCGCAGCCCATTTCGGCAAAGCGGGCGGCCACGCCGCGCACGATGGCGTCGGAGCTGCCGTAGCCGCTTTCGCCGGGTTCCAGGTCATCCAGAGCGACCACGTTCATCTCGTGGCCTTCGGACTGGATGCGGATGACATTTTCGCCGTTGAGCGCCACCGCCGCAACGGTGTCCAGATTGACGCTGCCCGCCAGCACGCGGCCGTGCTGATGGTCGGTGTGGTTGCCGCCGAGCTCGGTGCGTCCGGGGGAGGAGAAGAGGGCGGCGGGCCGGTCGCCAAAGGCGGCGGCAAAGTCCCCGGTCAAGGCGCGGACCCGCGCACGGGCGGCGTCAAGGGCGTCCCCCGGGCCGCCGGGCGCGTAGAGCGCGGCCAGCGCGGCGTCAAAGCCCCCCTGGGTCAACCCCTCGTGCAGTTGTTT
>CAZYRD010000267.1:0-2899 GCA_964649475.1 uncultured Faecalibacterium sp. | reverse complement strand
ATAAAAGAAAATGCCACAAAGGATAGCGAAAAAACTGGTTAACCAGTGGTAGGGCGACAAGATGCATTCGACAGAACTTTCGATGCGTCTTGAGACGCTTGCTGGCACAATGCTCTTTCATGGTTTGTGCAAACCACCAGTTTAACTGGTGGTTTCAGATTGTAGAAAAAACCACTTTCGCGTAAAGAAAAGTGGTTTTTTCTACAATCTGACAGGGGCAGTCCGGAGGATTCCGGAGCGCCCCTGTTTTATTGTTTGCTGTCAGACGGGGATCAAAGATTGGCGTAGATCACATTGCGGATGCGGCAGTGGGTGCGCAGATCGTCGGTGCCGAATACGTGCTGTGCGTAGAAAATGCACAGATCGTTTTCGGGGTCGATTGAGCCGTAGGTGCCTGCGGCGCCGCCCCAGCCGAATGGACCGAAACCGACAGGATCACCGCATACGGCCTGATCGATGACGGTGCGCACACCCAGACCGTAGCCCATGCCGATGTGTGTGTAGCCGTAACTCTCGCGCTGCGTACCGCTCAGCTGATCCAGACGCATCAGGTTGATGGTGCGGCGGTGCAGGAGCTGCTCGCCGCTGGCCAGCGCCTGCTGGAATTTCATGTAATCGTTGACGCTGGAGATGAGCCCGCCGCTGGCGCTCTCCCGCAGGATCGGCGGGATCAGACAGTTGGCGGGGCCGTGACAGTGCAGGGGGTGGTCCTTGCCGGTGAAACGATACTGGTTGGCCAGCGCTTTGTTTTCCAGCTTTTCCAGAGAAAAGGCGGTATCCTTCATGCCCAGCGGTTTGAAGATGTGCTCTTCCAGATATTCGCCGAAGCTCTGCCCGGAGAGCTTTTCGATCAGCGCAGCCAGCATTTCGTGACAGATGCCGTAGCGGAACTGTGTGCCCGGTTCAAACAGAAGCGGGGCTTCGGCCAGATATTTGGGCAGGGCCGAAAGGGGGCAGGTGCCGCCGGTCTCCATGTAGAATTTCATGCCCATGTCACCGTAATCGTCGCCGTCACCGATGCCGGCGGTCATGCGGAACAGATCGCGGATGGTGATGGTGTTTTTTGCATCGGTGACGCCGCCGTCCGCGGTGCGCACTTTCATGTGGGTGAATTCCGGAAAATACATGGACAGAGGATCTTCCAGCAGAAATTTGCCCTGTTCGTAAAGCTGCAGCGCTGCCACGCAGGTGATGACTTTTGTGTTGGAATAGATGTTGTACAGGGTGTTTTCGGTGATGGGGGTACCGGTGTCCAGATCGGCAACGCCGGTCATGTGGCGGAAGATCTCCTTGCCGCCCTGCCATACGGCACAGTCGTAGCCGGGCAGATCGTACTGTGCCTTGATCTCATCCAGCAGTGCGGTAAGAGGTGCTGCGAAATTTGCCATGCGTGAACTCCTTTTGCGACAGATCAATACTTGCGGGACAACTGTGCGTCACACTCTTCACGGGTGATCTCGCCGGCGTTGTATTTGGCCATAAGGGCGACATCCTTGCTGCGGAGCTTGTAGAAGCACAGCAGTAAGGTGTAGGCAATGGCGGTGGAGAAGATACCGGGAAGGGTGGTGACCAGATACATTTCGGTGATGGCCTCGCGTGTCTGGGTAAATCCGCTGGCGGCGAGATCGGCGATGCTGTCCGCTTCGACCAGGACGAAGGAGGTCAGGCTCAGCAGGAAGGTGCCCAGTGCTGTACTGAATGCGCCGGGGATCTTGGCGGAGAAGGTCTGTACGGCAAAGTTGATGCCGGTGGCATCGATGCCGGTCTTGTATTTGCCGTATTCCAGAGCGTCCAGCGTGAACATGTAGGCGACCAGACCGGAAAGCGTGGAAGGAATGGCAGTGACAATGGAGCTGCAAATGGCCCAGGTGACATTCAGGAAGCCGAGGAAATATGCCGAGAAGCCAACAAGGCCCCAGACAAAGCAGAAGATATTGCAGCCCATATACAGTTTGAAGCGGTCAACCTTTTTCAGAATGAGCGGCAGCAGCATACCCAGTACCGGTCCGGGGATCATGTTCAGCCAGGTGGTGATGATGCCGAAGGTGGTCTGACCGTATAGATAATAGGTGCCGACCATGCCGGCTGCGCCGCCGGTGGCACAGATGCCGCACAGGATCTGGCAGCCGTACATCATGGTCAGATATTTGTTCTGCTTCAGGTAGGAGAACATCTCTTTCAGCGTGAATTTTTTTTCTTCGGCGTTTTCTGCTTTGGGAGGGATGGCATAGCGCTCTTTGCCGAGGAACATCAGCGGAATGGTGAACAGGAAGCCGATGCCGCACACAATGATGGAGGCCAGACCAAAGCTCATGCCGCCCTTTTCACCGACCAGCCATGTCATAATAGTAGTGCAGAACAGAGTGCCGGCGCCGTGGAATACGCGTGCCACCGAGAACAGAGTGTTGCGCTCCTCCATGTTGGCGGTCATGGTGGTGGTCATGGAGAAGAACGGAACATCACACACGGTATAAGCAGCGTCCCACAGCATGTAGGTGACTGCAAACCAGATCAGCTTGCCGGTCTCGCTCCAGCTGACCGGCATGTTGAACACGGCGATGGAGGCCAGCGGCATGAGGAAGGCGGCGATGCGCAGCCATGGCATGCATTTTTCTTTTTTGAATTTGACGCGGTCGAAGATGAATGCGAACAGAGGATCGTTGACGGCGTCCCAGATTTTGACGCCAAGAAAGATCAGCGAAACCTTGCCAAGATCAACGCCGCGCAGCAGCAGGAAGGTGTTCAGATAGCTGCCCACGATCTGGTAGTAGAACAGCATGCCGATGCCGTAGAACCAGAAGCTTCCGCGCTCCGCAAAGGTGGTCGTGTATTTTTTCTTGATAGCTTTTTCTGCCATGGGGTGAGTGTAGTGCTCTGTTACGGTTTTGTTGGAGTGTCC
>CAZYRD010000266.1:0-2903 GCA_964649475.1 uncultured Faecalibacterium sp. | reverse complement strand
GAGATACAGCAGGCAGGTGAAAACATAGCCATAGCCCTTACCGACCTTATTGGCCAAAGATTGAAGGCCGTCGGAGTGCGTATTGCCAATTGCGGCGACGCCGAGAATGGGAATACTCACCGCGGTAATGATGAAACCGATAATGGCGGGAAGAACGTTGCGGCCCGCCAGCTGTCCAAGGTGAACCGGAAAAATAAGGTTTCCGGCACCGAAAAACATACCGAACAGGGTTCCGGCTACCAGAATGCGCTGCTTAAAGCTTAGGCGTTTCGTTGTCATAGATCGATCCATCCTCTCCGATCAGATTGTCAATATTGTAGCATGGCTGTTGCATTCTGTGAAACGCTGGTTTATAATAGATGTATGAGAAAATGTAATATTATGGAAATGGAGGCGCCGATGGACAGCAAAAAGCTTGAAATACTGATGACCGCAGCCGATCTCGGCAGTTTTACCAAAGCGTCCGAGGTGGTCGGATATACACAGTCGGGACTGACTCATATGATGGATGCGTTGGAAAAAGAGATCGGGTTCCCTTTACTGCAGCGGAATCACAGCGGTATCCAGCTGACGGAGCAGGGGGTGCAGCTGATGCCGGCGATACGGGAATTTTTACAGGCAAATGCCAACCTGGAAAACCGCATCCGTGAAATTGCGGAAAGAAAGACGGAGGTGATCCGGATCGCTGCTTATGCAAGCATCGCAATGCATTGGATGCCGGAACTTTTGTACCGGTTCAGGCGTCTTTGTCCGGAAGCAACGGTGGATCTGCGAATGGTAGACCATGCGTTGGAACCTTTTGAACTGCTGGAAAGCGGACAGACGGATGTGATTTTTGCCAGCAGGCAGAATTACGGCTGTTGTGACTGGATCCCATTGTACAACGAAAAAATGTATGCGATTCTCCCGAAAGATTATCCGCTGAACGGGCGAAAAGAGTTTCCGCTGGAGGAGTTTACGGATAAGGAATTTCTGATGCCGTATGGACGGTTCGATATCGATGTGAAAGCGGCGCTGGAACCGTTGGGCATACGGCTGAATACAAAGCTTTCCCGTGTGGATGACGAAACGGTGATCCGTATGGTGGGGCGTGGCCTTGGTGTTTCCATGATGACGGAGCTGATGATACGCGGCCGTACGGATGATGTGCTGTGCGTGCCGGTAAAACCGGCTGCGATCCGCGAACTGGGCATGGGAACGCATATCCGAAAAAAAGAAACGAAAAGTGTCCGGAAACTGAAAGAGTGCATGCTGCAGTTTATCGGGGAATATTCCGAAAAATAAATATACAAAAACTCCCTTTGCTGTGTATGAGCGGCAAAGGGAGTTTAAGCTTATTTGGATATCAAAGCTTTTGATAGGCGTCCATGATGGCGGGAATAAACTGTTTCTTGCGGCTGATAACCCCGGGAAGAACGACGCTGCCGTCCTCGTTCATTTCAATATCGGCAAAACCGATCTGAAGCGCCGTTGTTGCGGAAGCGCCGGTGTGAAGCACGGTACTGGCTGTTTCGGGGATGTTGGTAAGAAGCACATAAAGATCTTCCACGTTCTGTTTGTAGCGTGCCTCGGTAAGATATCCCGACAGAAGCTGTTTGGCGGTCTCCATGTTGTCCTTGGTCATGTAGGTTCCCTGTGCAACGCCAAAACGGGTATCGCCGCACATGAACAGCTTGAAATCCTGCAGAAATACCTCTTCGGCTGTTTTGTTGTCCAGGCGTTCACCGGCCTCGAACATTTCTGCGGCAAATTCATGGATGTCCACACCGGCAACGGCTGCCAGACGCTCTGCTGTATGCAGGTCGGGGGCGGTGCAGGTGGGGCTGCGGAACAGCAGTGTGTCCGAAAGGATGGCTGCCAGCAGAATGCCGGCGATCTGCGGCCGAATGGAAACCCCGGCTTCTTCGTACATCTGCGTCACAATGGTGGCAGTACAGCCGACAGGCTGATTGCGGAAATAGACAGGGCCGCTGGTTTCCAGCGAACCGATGCGATGGTGGTCGATGATCTCAAGTATCTCGGCCTGTTCGTGACCTTCCACCGCCTGCGTCTTTTCGTTGTGGTCCACAAGAATCATCTGCCGTTTGCGCATGTTGATGACGTTGCGGCGGGAGAGCATGCCGCAGTATTTGCCGTCGCCGTCCAGAATGGGGAAGTAACGATGGCGTTCCCGCGCCATGACGCGCATGACGTCATCCACCGGTGTGAACAGTGTGAACTTAATGATGTTTTCGGTGGTCATGCAGTAGGAAACGGGGGCGCACTGACTGATCAGCTTGCCGGCGGCATAGGTGTCGACAGGAACACTCATGACGGCAACATTGTTGTCCTCGGCCAGTTTGAGAATGGTACGACCGACCGTTGCACCCTGACACACAATGATCAGGGAGGCGTTCATCTCGATGGCACAAAGCTGGCTTTCGTACCGGTTGGAGAGGATGACGATATCGCCTTCCTCCAGAGAGTTTTCCATCAGCTCGGGGCTGGAAGCGCCGACAATGATGCGGCCTTTTTCAACAACGGCGTCTTCGCTGCCCACCAGCATATGGCCGTCCAATGTTTCCAGAATATTGCGGTAGGTGGTGTGGCTTTTGGCCAGAATGTCCGTGTCGAAAACGTCCATGTTGGCATAGGCGATGTCTTTAACGGTGATAACACCCTCCAGCACGCCTTCTGCAGTGGCGACGGGCAGCGTGTCGATCTGCTTTTCACGCATAAGGCCCCAGGCTTTGCGCAGTGTTGTGTCACTGGGGATCGCCGCAAACTCGCGGTAGTCCACGTCACGCACCTTGGGGTTGACGTCCGTACAAAGACGGGGAGGCTCCACATTGAAACGGTCCAGAACAAAGGCTGTTTCCTGATTCAGCTTGCCCGCACGTCTTGGTTCGCAGACAAGGCTGCTT
>CAZYRD010000265.1:0-2931 GCA_964649475.1 uncultured Faecalibacterium sp. | reverse complement strand
CCCAAGACCGAACTCTTTCTCTTTTTTGCGGTCTCACATCATTGACAAACGAACATTTGTTGCGATTGAAACAGAAGATTTTTTGCGGACGGATTTGTCCAAACTGCTTATTGACAGATGGGAACGTTTTCTTCATAATGAGGATGAAAAAAGGTGCACGGTAAAACGCGGCCGCATAAAAGGAGTGGAGCATATGGATATATGGTGCAAAAACAATGCGTTTCAGGTGATGACGAACACCCGTAAGGGCAGAACGGACGGCAGTGTGCTGCAGCTGCATGCCGCACGCGGCGGTCAGGTCAGCGGACAGATCCTGCTTCGTGGGCTGGAGCCGTTTACTGTTACCGGCGCAGACGTTCTGTGGCAGGGGGCCGGTCCCGCGGACGCCACACTTTGGCTGCAGGGTTTCCAGCTTTACAATGACGGTGTACCGTATCCCGACCGTGTTCTTCCCATGCAGCAGTGCGAAGTGCCTGCGCATAAAACACAGGGCATTCTGGTGCAGGTGCAGGTGCCGGCACACGCGCAGCCTGGCAGATATTCTTTCCGCACGGTCATTCATACATCGGAAGGTGACCAGACGGCAGTCGTGCAGCTGTATATCCGTGCCGTGCAGATGCCGGAACCGGCTTCTGCGGTACTGGACCATGAATATTTCTTCACAACAATTCGGCTGCAGAAATGCATTGGCAACGCCGCCGTTGGCAGCGAAGCATGGTGGGCGCTGATGAAAAAATGCGCCGAAGCAATGAAGCAGCTGCGCATTAATACACTGGCTCTGCAGGACAATATCTTCCATCTGCAGGCTGGTTTGAGCCGCCGTGTGGACCGGCTGAACTGGAGCTTTGATTTCTCGCTGGCGAATGAATTTATCCGCCGTTTCTTTGCATGGGGCAGCTTCCGCCGCATTTGCTTCGGTGCGCCGCTGCAGTCCTTGACCGGTGCAACCATTTGTTCCTTTGATGAGGATGGCAAGGAGATCAAGCTGCCGCTGCGTACTGAAGAAGGCGAGGCTTATGCGGCGCAGTATCTGCAGGCTCTGTACAAAAACCTGCAGGAACAGGGGTGGGTGTCCATTTCACTGACCCATATCGAAGATGAGCCGCACGAAAGTGAAAACTGGCGGTTCTTCCGGGAGTTGGTGCACCGTTATATGCCGGGTGTGCCCTGCAGCGATGCGATGGATGAATACGACAGTGCGGTTGCGCTGGCAGGCGCCTGCGACGAGTTTGTTCCGCGTATTGACGTATATGAGCAGGGGGCTGATTACTTCCGCCGCCGTCAGGCAGTCGGCAATAAGGTGTGGTGCTACTCCTGCTGTTACCCGGAACCAAACTGGTTCCTGAACAAATTCATCGATCTGCCTGCACGGTATTCCCGCATGATGTATTGGGCTGCTTTCGCAAACGGGCTTACCGGTTTCCTGCATTGGGGATTCAATTTCTGGGACACGGAGCTGTACAGTCTGGAGCCCGAAGCCCGCTTCAAGGGTGATGGTTTTATCGTTTATCCGGATGCAGAGAGTCAGTCGGTTCTGCACTCCAATCGCGGTCTGGCGACAACGCAGGGGGCGGAAGAGTACGAGCTGCTTTGCATGGCAGCAGAGAAATACCCCGAGGAGGCCAAAGCACTTGCCACGCGCCTGACCCGCAGCTTTACCGATTTTGACGACGATCCCGAACTGCTTGAAAAGCTGCGCCTGGATCTGTTTGCTCTTTGCGAGCTTTGAGTTTCGGTGAAAAGAATAAGATAAGAAAAACGGCGTCCGGTTTTTCCCGACGCCGTTTTTGCGTATTTTAAGTTGATAAATGCCGGAGGATCACAGCACACGGTGCAGTTCGTATTCGCGGGTGCCGATGCCGATCTTTTCGGCGTGCTCAAGGCAGCTTCGCCAGTTGGTAGTGGGGGCGGAGTTGTTGAAATTATCCTGCAGATCCACAAAATCCGGCGCGCCCATCAGGTCGGAAAGCTGGCTGTTGGGCATGGCGGCATTTTCGTTGCAGGCGTCGGCACAGGCCTGGTCCAGTGCAACGGGGTCAAAACTGGCGAACATGCCAACGTCCGGCAGAATGGGCGCATCGTTTTCGGCGTGGCAGTCGCAGTTGGGGGAGATGTCCATTACAAGGTTGATGTGGAAATTGGGACGGCCGTCCAGAACGGCTTTGGAGTATTCCGCGATCTTGCGGTTCAGGTCGTCATTGGCGGAACTGTTGATATTGTCGATGGCATCGAAGTTGCAGCGGCCGATGCAGCGTCCGCAGCCGGCGCATTTGTCGGGGTCAATATAAGCTTTTTTGTCGGTGATGGAAATGGCGCTCTGTGCGCATTCCTTGGCACAGGCACCGCAGCCGCGGCATTTTTTGGCAAAGACCATGGGCTTGCCGCTGTTGTGCTGTGCCATTTTGCCGGCGCGGCTGCCGCAGCCCATGCCGATGTTTTTCAGTGCGCCGCCAAAACCGGTGCACTCGTGGCCCTTGAAGTGGTTCAGGCTGACAAAGACGTCGGCGTCCATGATGGCGCGGCCGATGTAGGCGGTCTGCAGGTATTCGCCGCCCACGATGGGGACCTCGACGTCATCAGTGCCCTTCAGACCGTCGGCGATGATGATCTGGCAGCCGGTACTCATGGGGAAGAAGCCGTTTTCGTTTGCGGCGTCCATGTGCTCCAGCGCGTGCTTGCGGCGGCCGACGTACAGGGTGTTGCAGTCGGTGAGGAAGGGCAGGCCGCCCAGTTTCTTGATCTCATCCGCAACGGTTTTGGCGAAGTTGGGACGGATAAAGCTCAGGTTGCCGGGCTCGCCGAAATGGATCTTGATGGCAACAAATTTTTTCTCCATATCGATGGTTTCAATGCCGGCGGCTACCATCAGCTTTTCCAGCTTCTGCAGAAGGTTCAGGCCCGGACGGGCGCGGAAGTCTGTGTAATATACTT
>CAZYRD010000264.1:0-2954 GCA_964649475.1 uncultured Faecalibacterium sp. | reverse complement strand
AGCACGGTGATCATCGGTCAGGCGGACTCCGAATACGGCAAAAACCTGCCGGACGGCGTACGCAACATCACCATCTCCAACATCATCAACCGCGGTCAGCAGTGCATCAGCGTGGGCGGTTATCTCAAGGATTCGGTCATCAGCAACGTTATCAACTGCAATCCGGACTGCCCCGTCATCACGGTGGAACGGGAAAACGGGCTGGATAACGTGATGACGAGCAATCTTGTCACCGGCGGCCGCAGCTGACGGTACACGGACGAAGAAGGGACTCCCGAAATGGTAGAGAGCGTTTTTGCACGGATCGAACAGTTGAACGAAAGCTATTGTCAGGTGTGGGAGGATTTCTGCAGCATTGAAAGCCCCTCCCTGCACAAGGAGGGCGTGGACGCCGCAGGAAATTTTCTGGTGCAGATGGCGCAGGCGCGCGGCTGGCAGGTGGAATACGGCCGTCAGTCCGCGGCGGGCGATGTGATCTGCATCACGTTGAATCCGGATGTTCCCGCCGCGCCTCTGGCCGTTTCGGCTCATATTGACACGGTGCATCCGGTGGGGCTTTTCGGTACGCCGCCGGTACACCGCGATGCGGAAAACATCTGCGGCCCCGGTGTGACGGACTGCAAAGGCGGTGCCGTGGCGGGTTTTCTGGCAATGGATGCACTGGAGCGCTGCGGCTACCGCAGGCGTCCGGTACAGCTTTTGCTGCAAAGCGAAGAGGAGGTGGGCAGCCGCCTGAGCGGCAAGGCCACCATCAACTGGATCTGCGAAAAGGCAAAGGATGCGGTCGCGTTCCTCAATCTGGAACCCAGCACACCCGGCTTTGTCTGCCTGAAGCGCAAGGGCATTGTCAGTTACCGCTTCACCGTTACGGGCAAGGAAGCGCATGCT
The DNA here is from genome assembly GCA_964649475.1 of uncultured Faecalibacterium sp. Taxonomy (GTDB): domain Bacteria; phylum Bacillota; class Clostridia; order Oscillospirales; family Ruminococcaceae; genus UBA1762. The sequence goes on along the minus strand of CAZYRD010000264.1, from coordinate 2,066 downwards.
TCCATGTGTGCCGCCGAGGGCGCCAACGCCATTGCGGATGCGGCTTACCGCATTCTGGAACTGGAAAAATACAAGGATCCGGAGGGGATCACCTGCAACTGCGGTGTGATCAGCGGCGGCACGGTGACCAATACCGTCCCGGGCAGCTGCAGCTTTGCAGTGGATTTCCGCTTTGCGAACGGGCAGCAGTTTGAGCAGATCGCTGCACGTGTGAAAGAACTGGCCGCGGCGGAGTATATCCCCGGCTGCACCTGTGCAGTAGAGCAGATATCCATGCGTGTCGCCATGGAACTGGAACAGCGCAACCTTGCCCTGCTGGAAAAATGCAACGCCGCCTTTGCAAAGCACGGGCTGCCCGTGCGGGAATGGCGCAGCCAGAACGGCGGCTCCGATGCGGCTGACGTCACTGCCTTCGGCATTCCCTGCATTGATTCGCTGGGGGTGTCCGGCGGGTACATCCATTCGGTCCGTGAATACGCAAGGCTGGACTCCCTTGCCGAAGCCGCCCGCCGCATAGCGGTGCTGGCCTGCGAGCTGTAATTAAAGATCCTCCCCGCTTCCGATTTTGGGAGCGGGGAGGATCTTTTTGCGGTATTAAGTCAGGCGATGCAGTCTCTGGCGATGATCTCATCCTGTACACGGGACTCCAGCGCCACAAAATAGGCGGAAAGGCCGGAGATACGTACGATCAGATCTTTGTGCCGTTCCGGATGCTCTTTTGCGTCAAGCAGCTCCTGCGGCGAAACCACATTGGGCTGCAGGGTGGGGCATTCCATCTGGCTGCAGGTGCGGGCAAATGCGGCGAAATGCTCCTCGGTGAACGCGCCGGAGGCGGGCAGCTTGACATCCAGTACGGCGCTGCCGCCGCCGCAGGCGGTAAAATCCATGCGCTGCATGGAGCGCAGAATTGCTGTGATGTCATCGTTTTTCTGCAGCTGGCCGGGGCCGCAGCCGGGGCTCATCAGCGTGCGGGCCTTGCGGCCGTCCGGCGTGGCGCCGACCGCGCTGCAGAAATTGGAAAAGTGATAGTACACAAACAGGCTGGGGATGTAGCTGCCGCCGCGCTCGTTTTTCAGACCGGCAATATGCCCGGTAAGCTCGTTCAAAAAGCGATCTGCCAGCGCATCCGGTTCGGCCAGGCCGTGGCCGTATTTGGGAAGAGAAACCGCCGTCCGGCGCAGAAGTTCCTGTCCGGCCCAGTCGGCGGCAAGGGTCTCCTGCAGCTGCTGCAGCGTGACGGTTTTGCGGCGGTACACCAGCTCCTGCACGGCGTACAGAGAATCCACCGTCGTGGCAAGGCCCACCAGCGCAATGGTGGAGAAATTGTATCTTGCGCCGCCGCAGACGTAATCCCGTCCGGTTTCGATACAGCCCTTCTGGGTGGCGGAAAACAGCGGGCACTGCTCCCATTTCTTTTCAAAATGCTGACGTGCATTGCGCTGCTCGGTCATCAGGCAGAAGAAATGCTTGAGCGCCGCTGTAAATTGCGCATAGAACTCTTCAAAGCTGTCAGCGCTGTCGAGCTGCACAGCGGGAAGCGTATACCCGGAAACTCTCGCATCCGGATTCAGGAACAGGTCCAGCAGCCGCGGCAGGGAAACATACAGTGCTGCGCCCTCGGTGTGGCCGCAGCCTTCGATCATGGTCTCCTGACAGCCGCCGCTGACGTACAGCCGGGCGTTCTCTTCGGCCACGCCGCTGCGCACAAGACCGGGGATGACGACGTCATCGTTGATCAGTACAAAGTTGTTGTGCCCGTCCAGCAGGGCGTGACCTATCGTTTTCAGGTATTCCTCGTCGCAGCAGGGCGAGTAACGGCAGTTCAGCTTGGGGCTGACCAGCCCCAGCCGGTGATGTTCTTCGATGACCATGCGGGTCACAGCGTTGAAGATCGGTTGGCCCTGTGCATCGCAGCCGCCCAGCTGGATGCAGGTGCTGGTCTCCGGCCAGGAATTGTGCTCCAGATCGAATTTGATGTCGGTGTGCAGCATCCAGCAGCCCAGCAGTTCCCGTGCTTCGGCTTCGGTGATACGCCCGGCGGCAAGGTCGGCTTCGTACAGCGGCAT
>CAZYRD010000263.1:1284-2963 GCA_964649475.1 uncultured Faecalibacterium sp. | reverse complement strand
GGGGGCGGCGGGAGACTTCTCAATAACTCTGTGGGGCTCAGCGCCGAGAAGAAGCTTGAACTGCTCCATGGTCTTGTCCAGATCGCGCACTACAAGGCCCACCTGTACCAGCTTGGGTTTAGAATAATTTTCACTCATATCAGCACACTCCTGCTATCATTCCATAAGCCAGATCATTTTCCAGACCTTGGGCTTTCCGTCTTCATCAAGTTCCATGCCGTTGAGGCCCTGCATGTTCTCGTTCCAGCGGGCAAGAACATCTCTCTGCTTTTCGTAGACTTCAGCTTTCTTCTCAGGGCCGAGGTACTCATAATAACCAATCAGGTCATTACCGTTTGCCCAGATAGAATAGTTGCGCATACCGGCGGCGCGCATCATTTCTTCCATTTCAGCGCACATGTTGTTGTGCTTTTCGGCATATTCCTCCAGCTTGCCGGGAGTCACCCAGCCTTTCCAGCAAAATCTTTCCATGAGTCTCTCCTTTATCAGATGTGCAGAACTTCGGTGGTCAGCAAATCGTAGATGCCGGGGACATCGTTCTCCGCACGCATGCGTCTGAACTCATCACGGGGCAGCTTTCTTGCTATCTCCCACATGCCAAGAGTGCGGCGGACAGAGACCTTGGTGGCTTCTATACCGTCCATGCGGGGAGGCCAGATATCCAGAACATAATAGCCGTCATAGCCCACATCCTGAAGTTGCATGAAAAACTCCAGAGTACGCCAGACAGAGATGCTGCCGATAAGGAAGTCATCGTCGGTCTTGCAGTAGTTATCACTCAGGTGGACATGGAAGAGCCTCTTGTAGCGGTCAATAAGGGCTACACTCTCTGCTGGGTTCTCATTTGCCACCAGAGCATGACCATAGTCCAGAATGATGCCCATGTTAGGCAGGGCTACCTCGTTGCAGATGGTCAAAGCCTTGGGAGCAGTGGAAACATACTGGTAAATGTGAGGGTCAGCAGGCTTGTACTCTATGGTTACATTAACGTCGCTGCGGTAGGAGGCGATCTCCTTCAGACCGTCTATAAGCCAGCCGTAGCGTGCGCCATAGTCATCTTCAAAGGGATAGTCATAGCCATCGTGGGCAAGCCAGAGCATGATATCAACGCCGCCGATCTGCTTGCAGAAATCCATGGCAGCCTTGGACTTTTCAATGAACTCGCGGCGTACACCGGGGTCGCGGCTCATAAGAGTTCCCTTTGCATATTCGGGCTTGGAGTAGGTGTCAACAACAATGGTGCCGGGAGCGATGCCGTACTGAGCCATGAAGTCACGGCGCTCGATGGGGTTGACATTGGGGTCATAGGTAACAGGGATAGCGTTGACATACTCTATGTCACGCAGGATCTCCATCTGTCGTTCAAAGGGTACGTCCTGCTTATAGTTCTTCATGAAGCGGTCATTGCAGGAACCGAATGCAGAACGAGAAGCTTCAATTTTCATCATATTGGGTCAAGCTCCTTAAAATTAAAGAAATTACAAGTACAAACTTGCTTGTTGGTTCAGGGTAAAAATTGAAAATTTTTAAAAAAGAGCCTGTACCCGTTTGGGCACAGGCTCTCCGTTAGTTTAGATCAAGTTTAACCGTGAACTGAAAATCAGCCCTTGTTTGCAATGATCTTGTTGAGCATCTCAACAGCTTCGTCGCCGAGAGCCTCGACCTGCTTGGTCCAGTAC
>CAZYRD010000263.1:0-1274 GCA_964649475.1 uncultured Faecalibacterium sp. | reverse complement strand
TGGTGGCCTCGTCGAACTCGTTGAAGGCAACGCCTTCTGCCTCGAAGTCCTTCAGGAACTGCTGCTCACGGGCATCGCACTCGGTGCGCTCTGCAGCGGTGACCTCTGCCAGAGTGCTGGTCAGGATCTCAACGTACTCTGCAGGCAGGGAGGCCCACCACTCTTCGTTTGCAATGATGCAGTTAGCGGAGAGGAGGTGGCGGGTGCCCAGCAGGTAGTCACACATGTTGTAGTAGCCGGAGCTGTACAGATTCTGCAGGGGGCACTCAACAGCGGTGATGATGCCAGTCTCCATTGCGGAGTATGCCTCGGAGAAGCTCATGGTCTCACACTTGAAGCCGAGCATGGACAGGGTATCCAGGTAGGACTGGATGTTGGGGGAACGGATTATAATACCGTTGCTGGAGATGTCGTCAAGGGTCTTGATCTCATTCTGGGAGATGATGTAGCGGAAGCCGCAGTAGAAGTAGTTCAGAACTTCCAGACCTACGTTCTCGCGAACAAGGCCGTTGTACCACTGACCAACTTCGCCGTCGAGGATCCAGTCAGCTTCTTCGTAGCTGGAGTACAGCATGGGCAGGGACAGCAGCGCGGATTCGGGAACGTAGGTTGCGATGTAGGAAGGCTCAGTAATGGTCATGTTGTAAACGCCATTGATGGTGCCTTCCAGCAGCTCTTCGTAGTTACCCAGAGCGCCGCCGGGGGTGTAGTTGAAGGTGATTGCGCCTTCGGAGGCTTCTTCAACTGCTTCGATCCACTTTGCAGCATACTGGCTTTCGATGTTAGCATCTGCATTGGGGGTTGCGAACTCGATAACGATGGGCTCGAGTGCGGCTTCTTCTGCGGGGGCTGCTTCCTCGGCGGGAGCTGCTTCCACAGCAGGGGCCTCTTCCTTTGCGCCGCATGCGCAGAGGGAGAAGACCATAGTCAGTGCGAGAAGCAATGCGAGTAATTTCTTCATTTCATTTCCTCCTTGTAATTGATTGCTTCTTATAACTTAGCTGCATATTTGCAGTAAATTAATATGTTATCCTCCGTAAACCATATTGGGCAGGAAGCTTGCAATAGAGGGGAAGGCCATGATAATGATCAGAACCACAACAAGCGCCGCCACGTAATGGAACACAGGCTTTGCCATCTTGGTGATGGGGATATCTTCCAGTGCGGAGATGATGAACAGCATGGAGCCAACAGGGGGAGTCATACCGCCGGACATGATAGCGATCATGAAGACCATGGAGAAGGCCATCATATCCATACCCATTGCCTGAACG
>CAZYRD010000262.1:0-3028 GCA_964649475.1 uncultured Faecalibacterium sp. | reverse complement strand
ATCCCCGCCTGCTTGTCAACCGAGGCCATTGGTGACGGGCCGGGACAGCGCCTGCAACGACCGGCATATCCGCAGCCTGTCCCGCGGCCGCTTCCCGGGCCGATACCGGCGCATAACGCCTACCGGCTGAAATCCATCACAGAACGCCTGCACGGCACCGTGCGGGCGTTTTTTTCGCTGCCGGCGCATCTGCATCTTGCAAAAGCCTCAAAAACCTCTTATACTGAAACCATACCCCGCCACACCTTCCGCGCACCGCGCGGTCACACAGAAGGAGGACTTTCACCATGCTGCAATACCGCATCCGTCACGGGCTTTTCTGGAACGAAAACGACAAAGCCACCCTGCGCGCAAAGCTTGCCACCCCCGCCGGCGCCGGCTTTATTGCCGCGCTGGAAAAAGCGCTTGCCGACGAGGACGCCAAAGAGTACCCGCCCCTGCAGTACGACTGGTACGCCTACAATCCGGACATCACGCACAGCACCACGGTGGACAATTACCAGAACTTCAACGGCGCCGTCACCCCCGCCACCAGCGGCCTTGCACGGCGTATTTACCTGCGCATGCTGGCACTGGAGCTGCTGGACAAAACCGAGTACCGCGACGCTATCCGTGCGGATATGCTGCGCTTTCCCAAGGAGTATCCCCTGCATCTGTTCGTCATGTGCGATCTGGGCCTGATCCTGTACCACTTCCTCACCAGCTTTCTCACCGTGCTGGACGCCGAGCGCCATCTGTTCACCGAAGCAGAGCAGTTTGAGCTGGACAATTTTGCCCGCGGCGTCGCCATGGACATCATCTACGAGCAGGAGGAGTGGCTGCGCTGCGACATCGGGCAGGGGCAGCACTGCAACAACCACATGCTGGCGCACTCGCAGGCAGCGGTCTTTGCCGGCCTGTACTACCACCGGGAGGACTGGGTGAAATACGGTCTGGAAAACCCGGAGGGCGTGCTGGTGTATCTGGAGGACGGCATGACCGACCCCGGCATCGGCATTGAAGCCAGCCTGACCTACAATCTGCTGAGCCTTGTTCTGCTGATGGAAAGCGCCGAATGGCTGCGCCGCGCCGGTCATCCGCTGGACCTGTACCACAAGAAGAACGCCCGCGGCTATGATATGAAAACCTTCTTCACCGCCGCGGTGGACTGCCTTGCCGCCGACGGACGCGTGGTGCCCATCGGCGACAACTATGCCCGCACCACCTATCTGTATGACATGGAAGTGTTCTTCCGCGCCTGCGTGACCTACGGCGACGAGCTGCCCTGCCTGAAATGGCTGGCGCAGCGTTCCACCACCGACACCGTCAGCCTGTTCCGGCTGCGGATGGAACCGGACGCCGCCGCGCAAAAGCCGGACACCCGCAGCCGCTGGTTTGACACTTTCGGCACCGCCATGCTTAAAACGGTGGAGGGGCCGGGGTTCTGGGATTCCGCTGCAAAAACGCTGGCGGTACGCACCGGCAACGGGTACATTCACGGCAACTGCGACCACATGGCCATGCTGCTGTTCAGCGGAAGCAATTACCTCATCCGTGACTTCGAGGGCAAGGACAACCTCTCCCGCCATGCGTTCTCCGGTCACATCACCCGCACGCTGAACCACAGCCGTCTGGCGCACAGCGCCGTGATGATCGACGGCGGCGACACCCGCCACATGAAGGACAAATATCTGAAAACCGCATGGGAGCGCGGCGACGGCTGGCAGCGGCTGACCATGGAGGACGCCGAACGCCACCTGTACCCCGGCGTGTGGATGAAGCGCACCCTGACCCTGTACCACGACCGTCTGGAGGACGTGTACGAGGTAAACTGCGGCGGCGAACACGACATCGACTACCTCGTGCACATCGGTGACAGCGGCAACCGCCCCGCCTGCGCCCCCTGCCCCGCCCTGCTGGAAAAATGGTTCCCCGCCGCATACCCCAGCGAAACGCTGGACTGGATGCGGGACGTCACCGAGCTGCGCGCCGAAAACGGCTGCATTGCGGCGGAGCATCCCGGCGTTAAGCTGACCATCCGCGCCGACGGTGCCGAAAACGGCCTGTACTTCCACCTGCCGGGGGCGGACGACCTTTCCATGGCGGCAAGCCATTCCTACCTGCTGCGCGTGCGCGGCGGCAAGGCCCGGTTTGAGGCCCGCTACGAATTCTGACCCCTTCTTTCAATTTGGCAAAGGAGAGTTTCCCCATGAGCAAATATACCATCGGCGTGGATTTCGGCACGCTTTCCGGACGTGCGGTGCTGGTGGATGTGGCCACCGGCGAGGAGGTCGCCTCCGCCGTGCTGGACTACCCCCACGGCGTACTGGAGCGCTCCCTGCCCGACGGCACGCCGCTGCCGCCCCAGTGGGCGCTGCAGCACCCGCAGGACCATCTGGACGTGCTGTTTGCCACCATTCCGCAGGTACTGGCCCAAAGCGGCGCCGACGCAGCAGACGTCATCGGCATCGGCGTGGATTTCACCGCCTGCACCACCCTGCCCACCCGGGCGGACGGCACGCCGCTTTGCTTTGAGGAGCGTTTTCGCAGCCGTCCCCACGCCTGGGTCAAGCTGTGGAAGCACCACGGCGCACAGCCGCAGGCGGACCGCATCACCGCGCTGGCCGAAGAATACCCCGGCCTGCTGACCCGCTACGGCGGCAAAGCCAGCTGCGAGTGGATGTTCCCCAAGCTGCTGGAGCTGCTGGAGGAGGATGAAGAGGTCTACAACGCGGCGGCACGCATCATTGAAAGCGGTGACTGGATCGTCTGGCAGCTGACCGGACGCGAGGTGCGCAGCATGTGCCAGGCGGGCTACAAGGCCCAGTGGGACAAGCGCACCGGCTACCCCGCGCCGGAGATTTTGAAAAAGCTGAATCCCAAACTGGAAAACGCCGTGGCGGAAAAGCTGGAAGCCCCCATGGCGCCCATCACCGCCTGCGCGGGCGGTCTGACCGCGGCCATGGCCGAAAAGCTGGGACTGCGCCCCGGCACGCCGGTGGCCGCCGCCAACGTGGACGCCCACTCTGCCCTGCCCGCCTGCGGCGTA
>CAZYRD010000261.1:0-3099 GCA_964649475.1 uncultured Faecalibacterium sp. | reverse complement strand
TGCCTCCTCCTCCAACCGTATGGATATGGTGGACGAGATGTGGCTGACCTCTCTCATCCACAAGGGCCGTATGCTGGATTCCACCGTGGTCCCCAGCCAGGACATCCTGCGCATGGCCACCAAGTGGGGCGCCCGCGCCCTGATGGACGACCACCTGTACGGCTCTCTGGAAGCCGGCAAGAAGGCCGACCTGATCGTCATTGATCCCCACGGCCCCTCCATGATGCCCGTCAACGACCGCATTGCCTCTCTGGTCACCGCCATGCACTCCAACAACGTCCGGTCCACCATGTGCAACGGCAAGTGGCTGATGAAGGACCGCGTCATCCTCACGCTGGATGAGGAGGCCATCCTGAAGGAGGCCTGCGAGCGCGGCGCTGCCATCTACGACCGTGCCGGCATCGTTCTGCCCGACCGCTTCCCCGTGGTAAAGGTGTGAGCCTGCCATGAGTAAACCGTGGCCCAAAGCACTGTTTCTGGGCATTGCTTCGTCCGTATTTTTTTCCGTCACCTATGTGGTCAACAGCGCCATGGCGCAAAGCGGCGGCGACTGGCTGTGGAGCGCCTGTCTGCGCTACCTGTTCATGCTGCCCATTCTGCTGGTGCTCACCGCCAAAAGCGGCTGGAAGCCCATTTGGGAGGAGCTGCGGCGCAGTCCGGGCCAATGGATCTTGTGGAGCCTTGTGGGCTTTGGGGCGTTTTATGCGCCCATGACCTTCGCTTCCGCCTACGGCCCCAGCTGGATGGTGGCGGGCACGTTCCAGTTCACCAGTCTGGCGGGCGCGCTGGAGACCCCTTTGTTCCGGGATGAGAACGGTGCGCGCCGCAAGGTGCCAGCACGGCTGATCCCCGCATTTGTCGTCATCATTTTCGGCGTGTTTCTGCTGCAGCTGGAGCAGATGCGCCGCGAAGCCGATTTTGCCCGTGCGCTGCTGTTTGCGGTGCCGGTGCTCATCTCCGCCTTTGCCTATCCGCTGGGCAACCGCAAAACCATGGAGCTTTGCGGCGGCCGTCTTACCACCATGCAGCGGGTGCTGGCCATGACGGTGTGCAGCCTGCCGCTGTGGCTTATCATGGCCGGTGCCGGTGCGCTGCGCAGCGGTTTTCCGCCGGCGGACCAGCTTGCCCGCGGGCTGGCTGTGGCGGTGTTTTCCGGCGTGACAGCCACCGTCGTGTTTTTTCAGGCGACGGCTCTGGTACGCACACAGCCCCATCGGCTGGCGCTGGTGGAATCCACCCAGTGCGGCGAGGTCATCTTTTCGCTGCTGGGCGGCATACTGCTGCTGGGAGATCCCGCACCCGGCCTCATCGGCTGGCTTGGCCTTGCGCTCATTGTGGGCGGCATGGTCATCAACAGTTTGTTAGCTACCCCATCCAAATAAAAAGTCCGACCCAACAACAAAACGAGAAAACAGGAGGAAATACCAATGAACATGGACCTGCTGGCTGTTGCCAAGGGCAACAAACCCGCTGATCTGGTCGTTACCAACGGCAAGATCGTCAACGTTTACTCCGGTGAGATCTACGAGGGCGGCGTTGCCGTCTGCGGCGACACCATCGCGGCCGTGGGCGACGTTGCCTACTGCATCGGCGAGGGCACCAAGGTCGTCGATGCCCAGGGCAACTACCTGACCCCCGGCTTCCTCGACGGTCACATCCATCCCGAAAGCTCTTCTCTGGCCATCCGTCCCTTTGCCGAGGCCGTTCTGGCTCACGGTACCACCGGCATCATGACTGACCTGCACGAGATCGGCGTTGTCTCCGGTCTGGAAGGCATCGAGGCCATCCTGAAAGAGGCTGAGGACACCGATCTGAAGGTTTACTTCATCGTGCCTTCTCACGTGCCCTTCGCTCCCAATCTGGAGACCTCCGGCGGCCACTTTGACCCCGCCATCATCCGCAAGGCTCTGCAGCGCAAGGACGCTGTCGGCCTGTCCGAGTGCGTCGGCCACTACATCGTTGCCGAGCATCCCGAGCTGCTGGAATCCTTTGACGACACTCTGTCCCTGCCCGGCAAGACCCTGCAGGGCCATCTGCCCGCCGTCTACGGCCCCAAAATGGCCGCCTGCGCCGCTGCCGGCGTCGCCACCTGCCACGAGTCCTTCTGCGAGCAGGACGTCTACGAGCGTCTGCGCAACGGCATCCATCTGCAGATGCGTGAGGGCTCTGCCGCCCGCAACATGCAGCTGGGCCTGCTGAAGGCTGTTATGGACAGCGGCGTTGACACCACCAACGTCTCCATCGTCACCGATGACCTGCACACCTGCGACCTGAAGGACCGCGGCCATATGGATGACTCCCTGCGCACCGCTTTCGGTCAGGGTCTGGACTTCCTGAAGGGCATCCAGATGGTCACCATCAACTGCGCCCGTTCCTTCAAGCTGGATGACAAGATCGGTTCTCTGACCCCCGGCCGCCGCGCCGATATCAACATCACCACCGGCGCCGAGGACTTCAAGGTCCTGTCCACCTTTGCCGGCGGCAAGCAGATCACCGACAACGGCACCATGCTGGTCCACTACGAGCCCGCCGTGCATGAGCCCTGCGTGCTGAATACCATGCATCTGGTCAACCCCATTACTGCCGACAGCTTCAAGATGCACGTTTCTCCCAATGCCAGGAAGGCCAAGGTCATGTGCATGGACACCCTGCCCTACATCCCCTTCACCAGCCGCCGTGACGTCGAGCTGGATGTTGTGGACGGCGTCATCCAGTGCGATACCGAGCAGGACGTGCTGTACATCGCGCAGGTAGAGCGTCACGGCGTCAACGGCAACATCGGCAAGGCCTTTATGGGCGGCTTCCACATCAAGGGCGGCGCTTTGGCCTCCTCCGTCGGCCACGACAACCACAACGTCATCGTTATGGGCGACAGCTTTGAGGATATGGCTCTGGCTGTCAACCGCTGCGTCGAGCTGGGCGGCGGTCAGGTCATCGTGCGCAACGGCGAAGTTGCCGCCGAAGTTGCCTACCCCATCTGCGGTCTGATGAGCGACCTGTCTCTGGACGAGCTGGCTGCCCAGAAGAAGGCTCTGAATGCGGTTGCCTACGAGATGGGCACGCCCATCCAGATCCCCTTCATGTTCCTGTGCTTCATCT
>CAZYRD010000260.1:2340-3115 GCA_964649475.1 uncultured Faecalibacterium sp. | reverse complement strand
CCGACTATGAAAACGGCAGCTATATGGGCAACGTGTGGCCGTACAACCCGGTGCAGGGCGGCGATGTTCATAACAACCGCAGCAAGATCGTGGCTGTCAGCTGCACCGAAAATTCCATCACGGTGGTCAGCCGTCCGCTGGACTGGGGCAAAGACGATTCGCTGACCTATGCCTATTACACCAATACTTATACCCTGCAGGACGACGTGATCCGGGTGGACAACACCGTTATTGATTTTTCCGGTTATCCCAACCCCGTCACCAATCAGGAGCTGCCCGCTTTTTATACCGTAAGTGCGCTGGGCAACTTTGTGTATTATGACGGCTACGAGCCCTGGACGGGTGACGATCTCACCTATAAGACCGATCTGGGCTTCTGGGGTACCGACCCCAACTGCAGTCTGGGCCTTTCACCCTCCAACACCGAGACGTGGTGCGCATGGGTGGATGACGACGACTACGGCGTCGGTCTGTTTACCCCCAACATCGAATGGCTGAAAGCCGGCCGTTACCACTACAACGGTGACACCCGCTCCAATGCCGATCCCACCAACTATGTTGCTCCCATCTGCAATCTGGCGCTTATTCCGTACCAGCCCATCTCTTACAGCTATCTGGTGGGCGCCGGTACAGTGGAAGAGCTTCGCGCCGCTTTCACTGCAAACAAGGATTTTGCCACCAACGCGGATCTGCGCCAGCCCATGGACGAAAGCTGTGATTTTGCCGCTATCGCGTTTGAAAACGAGGAGGATCTGGCCTTTACTGCCGATCCCTT
>CAZYRD010000260.1:0-2330 GCA_964649475.1 uncultured Faecalibacterium sp. | reverse complement strand
CTTCCAGACGGAGGTCTCTTATGAGAACGGCTGTGCCGTGCTGACCTTCACCGGCGGTTCCGTGGCCGACCCGCATGTCAGCCTGCACTATTCACAGAACAGCACCGAGCTGTTTGCAGAGGAGTATCCCTATCTGGTGCTGACCTACCGCACCGGTGCGGAAAACTCCACGGCGGCCGCCATGCTGGAGCTGTTCCTTGCAACGGATACCCTGCGCGAGGCCAAGGGCGGATATTCGACCGGCGGCACGCTGGAGACCGACGGTGAATTCCACAGCCTGATCCTGCCGCTGGGCGAGACCGGCTTCTGGAACGGCCGCATCAACCTCATCCGTATGGATTACTTCACCGGCTGCGCAGAGGGTGACACACTGTACCTGTTCAGCGCGTATCTGGCCGAAAGCGAAGCGGATGCACAGGATATTGCCGCCGCACAGCTGAAGGCTGCCGAAAAAACGCTGGGATAATACGAAAAACACCGGACGGTGCGCTTGGTCCGCAGTCTGCGGATGGGGGCACCGTCCCTTTTTGTTCCAAAACAGATGTGACAGGGCGGCGGCAAAAATGCAGAAACGAAAGATTGGATAATTTTTTATCAAAGTTGAGCTGAAAACGTTTTTTTTCTTGCAATCCTTGACGGTTTTCGCTATAATGCTATATTAGGAGAGAATTTGAGTGTTCGCTCAGAGTTGATACAAGAGGAGGTTTCCAAAATGCCCGAGATCCCAAGTGTTGGTACCGTTGTCGTCGTTGGTTTTGGTCTGGTTCTTGTTATTTTGGTGGTGCTGGTTTTCATCCTGTCTCTGCAGGGCCGGTTCTTCCAGAGGCTGGATAAGAACAAGGCTGCAAAAGCGCAGGAGGTCGTGAAAGCCGCTGAGGTCGTGCCCGTGCCCGCTGCTTCCGCCGCGCCCGCACCCTATATTGAAGCCGGTATTCCGGAGGAAGTGGTAGCTGCCATTGCCGCTGCCATTGCCGCTATGGAGGGCGGCAGCAACTACACGCTGCGTTCTCTTACCCGCAAGAAGGATGGCCGCAACCCGTGGAGCGTTGCCGCGACTCTTTCCTACACCCAGCCGTTCTAAAAACTGTATCCGAAATTTGAATTCTCGATACGCATCTTGATAGAGGGAGTATTCGCTATGCTGCAAGCTATCACCGAAATTTTGTCCAGCATCTGGGCAAACTCCGGCTTTGCTGCCATCTTCGGCAGCTTTGCCGACGGCGGCTACAAATACCTGATCATGATCGCCATTTCCTGCGTTCTGCTGTATCTGGCCATCGTCAAAAAATTTGAGCCGCTTCTGCTTCTTCCCATCGCCTTTGGCATGCTGATGGCCAATCTGCCGTGGGGCAATATCATCCATATGGAGTTCTTCGTCGGAACCGAATCCGGTCATCCGGATTACGGCCGTGTTCTGCTGGAGGGCGGCCTTGCCGATATCCTGTACCTGGGCGTCAAGCTGGGTGTGTACCCGCCGCTCATCTTCCTGGGCATCGGCACCATGACGGACTTCAGCTCGCTGATCTCCAATCCCAAAAGCCTGCTGCTGGGCGCTGCCGCACAGCTGGGCATCTTTGCTACATACGCCGGCGCCATGGGCCTGAACGAGCTTGGCCAGAAATGGGGCATCGAATGGCTGCAGTTCACCGAACGTGAGGCTGCTTCCATCGGCATCATCGGCGGTGCGGACGGTCCCACCGCCATCTTCGTCACCAGTAAACTGGCCCCGCACCTGCTGGGTGCCATCGCCGTTGCTGCGTACAGCTACATGGCCCTTGTGCCGGTCATTCAGCCGCCCATCATGAAGGCGCTGACCACCAAGAAAGAGCGCGCCATCGTCATGCAGCAGCTGCGCCCCGTCTCCAGGACGGAAAAGATCCTGTTCCCCATCATCGTTACCCTGCTGGTATGCCTCATCCTGCCGGACGCCACGCCGCTGGTGGGCATGCTGATGCTGGGCAACCTGATGAAGGAGACCGGCGTCGTCGAGCGTATCACCAAGACCGCCGGCAACGAGCTGATGAACATCATCACGATCTTCCTCGGCTTCTCCGTGGGCTGTACCACCAATGCCGATACCTTCCTCAACGGCCAGACCCTGCTCATCATCTGCCTTGGCATGGTCGCCTTTGCCTTCGGTACTGCAGGCGGCGTGCTGTTCGGCAAGATCATGTGCTGGGCCACCGGCGGCAAGATCAACCCGCTGATCGGTTCTGCCGGCGTTTCCGCTGTGCCGATGGCTGCCCGCGTCAGCCAGAAGGTCGGTCAGGAGGAGAACCCCGCCAACTTCCTGCTGATGCACGCCATGGGCCCCAACGTGGCCGGCGTGA
>CAZYRD010000259.1:0-3179 GCA_964649475.1 uncultured Faecalibacterium sp. | reverse complement strand
TGATGATGGCGTGTTCACGGCCACCGCCACCGATAACGAGAAGCTTCATCTCAAACTCCTTTTTAGCAGACGATCAATGATGGAACAGACGCAGACCGCAGAAGGCCATGGCGATATCGTACTTGTCGCAGGTTTCGATGACCTGTGCGTCGCGGATGGAACCGCCGGGCTGTACGATGGCGGTAACGCCGCTGCGGCGGGCGCGCTCGATGTTGTCGCCGAACGGGAAGAACGCGTCGCTGCCCAGCGCAACACCGGTAACAGTGGCAAGATAAGCCTTCTTTTCTTCGGCGGTCAGCGCAGCGGGCTGCTCGGTAAAGGTTTCGGCCCAGACGTCATCCCCGATCACATCTTCGGGAGTATCACCGATGTAAACATCGATCGCGTTGTCGCGGTTGGGCTTTGCGACGTCATCGCGGAAAGGCAGATTCAGAACCTTGTCCATATGGCGCAGCTGCCAGTTGTCCGCCTTCTGGCCGGCAAGACGGGTGCAGTGCACGCGGCTCTGCTGACCGGCACCGACACCGATGGTCTGGCCGTTCTGTACATAGCAGACACTGTTGGACTGGGTGTATTTCAGCGTGATCAGGCTGATGACCAGATCGCGCTTCTGCGCATCGGTCATGGTCTGGTTTTTGGTCACGATATTGTTCAACATGGTTTCGGCGTTGATCTCCAGCTCGTTGCGGCCCTGCTCAAAGGTGATGCCGTAAACCTGCTTGCGCTCGATAGGATCGGGCTTATAGTTGGGATCAATGGAAACGACGTTGTAATTGCCCTTCTTCTTGGACGAGAGGATGGCAAGCGCCTCGGGCTCGTAACCGGGAGCGATAATGCCGTCGGAAACCTCATGCTGGATCAGCCTGGCGGTGGCGACATCACACATGTCGGAAAGTGCGATCCAGTCGCCGAAGCTGGACATACGGTCGGCACCGCGGGCACGCGCATAGGCGCAGGCCAGTTCGGTGAGCTCAACCTCAGGGGCGATGTGGTACATTTTACGCTCGATGTCATTCAGAGGCAGGCCCAGTGCGGCGCCGGCGGGAGAAACGTGCTTGAAAGAAGCTGCTGCAGGCAGACCGCAGGCGGCTTTCAGTTCGTTGACCAGCTGGATGCTGTTCAGTGCGTCCAGAAAGTTGATATAACCGGGCTTGCCGTTCAGAACGGTAACAGGCAGCTCGCTGCCGTCTTCCATAAAGATGCGGGAAGGTTTCTGGTTGGGGTTGCAGCCATATTTCAGAGCGATCTCGTTCATTATTCCATCTCCTCCGTTTCCTCGTTCAGAAGAGCGATCTCTTCATCGGTCAGTTCTTCGTCTTCCACACAGTCGTACTTGTTGTAAATAATATCGCCGTAGCTGGCGCTTTCCAGATCGATCACGCGGGCAAACAGACTGACCTTGTTGTCGTTGTTCAGGTTTTCCCACAGACCGGCGGCGAAAGCATGAATGCTGTCAGCGCAGGCAAAGCGCAGAGGCTCACCATCAAAGCTGGGGATGGGATTGCCGTTGCATTTGTAGGTGCTGATGAAATGGCCCTCGCCGGCAACGGGCTTGGGGTAATCAAAGAAATAGCGCTGTACGCTGTCGCCGTTGCCGTCGGCAGCCTTCAGAATGCTGAGCTGATAACCGCCGTCCGCATAACCGATACCGGAGATACGCGGCGTGTAATTGGGGGCGTCCGGCTCGAAAGTACGGGTGCGAAGCGCATCTTCAAAGCTGCGGCCGCTGCTCAGCATATCGTAGATGGTGTCGGTCTGATCACCATTGGTGACGATATGGGTTTTGCCGAGTTTTAAAACGGGGTTGTAGATGATAAGGCTGGGATCTTCCAGCTTGGCGGGGTCGGCAGCGCGGGTCTCGATGCCACCGCGATCTTCCACGATATCAAAAACGCGGTTGCGGCTGTTTTCGCTGCGGCCCATGATCCAGTAACCGACGAACATTTTGGCGCCGTCCGGGGATTTTGCAATGGCAATACCGCGGCCGGGATATTCGTTATTGGCAAGATACTGATTCAGATCGATCTTTTCCATAATGACAAACCTTTCTTATACTTCTTCGTTGCAAACCATGGCAAGCGCAGCGGGCAAAAGCTTCCATTCCGCTTCCACCATAACGCGCCGCTGAAGAATCTCAGGGGTATCATCGGGCAGGATCTCCACCGCTTTTTGCAGCAGGATGGGACCGCCGTCACACTCTTCGTTTACAAAATGCACCGTTGCACCCGTAACCTTGCAGCCGCGTGCAATCGCCGCTTCATGCGGACGCAGCCCGTACATGCCGGGGCCGCAGAAACTGGGGATCAGCGCCGGATGCACATTGAGGATGCGGTTGGGATACGCTTCAATGATACCGGGTCCCAGCACGGACAAAAATCCGGCCAGAACCACAATATCGATTTTGTGCGAACGCAGGACTTTCAGAAGCGCCGCATCAAAAGCGGTGCTTTCGGCATAGTCTTTTCGACGGACAACACAGCCTTCCACGCCGGCATTGGCGGCACGCTCCAGCGCGTATACGCCCGGCTTGGACGCGACGACCAGAACGATCTCTCCGTTGGGGTTCTCTCCCCTTGCCTGGCTGTCCAGCAGGGCCTGCAGATTGGTTCCGCCGCCGGAAACCAGCACGGCTACACGCTTTTTCAGCATAGGATCACCTGTTCATCGCTTTCAACGATCTCGCCGATCATATAGGCGTCTTCCCCATTGGCCTTCAGGATCTCCAGCGCTTTTTCCGCATCCTCTTTGGGAACGACGATGCTCATGCCGACACCCATGTTAAAGGTGTTGTACATATCACGCTCGGGGATATTGCCGGTGGCAGCGATCAGCTTGAAAATGGGAAGAACGCGGACGGCGCTCTTGTCGATTCTGGCGCCCAGACCTTCGGGAATGCTGCGGGGAATATTCTCGTAGAAGCCGCCGCCGGTGATGTGGGAAATCCCCTTCACGCTCACCTGCTCCATCAGCGCCAGCACAGACTTGACGTAAATGCGCGTAGGCGTCAGCAATGCTTCACCCAGAGAACGGCCGTCAAGTTCCGCACGCGGTGTGACCAGATCGGCGTTTTCGATATCAAACACCTTGCGGACAAGGCTGAAGCCGTTGGAGTGAACACCGGTGGAGGCCAGAGCGATCACAACATCACCGGGCTTCATGGTCCTGTTGTCGATGATCTT
>CAZYRD010000258.1:0-3182 GCA_964649475.1 uncultured Faecalibacterium sp. | reverse complement strand
CCTCGTTTTACGGCGAGGGGGTTCTTATGTGATGGGGAAATTTAAGCTTTTCGGATTTGAATCATCCAGTCCGGACCGGCCTGCGTCTGGTACTGCTCCATGAAGTTTTCCAGATTCAGACCAAAGCCGATCACCATTCCTTCTGCGTTGTAGAGGATGGGATCGCCCGGCGCAACATAGCCAAACGAACGATGGTACATGGCGTCCTGATCGAAGTGAACTTTCCCGTTATGGGTGATCTTCAGGTGGACCATGTCACCAAGGCCAACGCCGATCTCTTCGAACATTGCGGCAGGAACATTGGAAACATTGATGCCGAAATTGGCGTTGGTGGATTCGATGAAACCGTTGATCACGCCGTTTTCCAGACGAGGTGCGGGCAGATCGATACGAACGATCTCCTCCACACTGTAAGAGGGGCCTACCTGTTCGTAGGTGATAACGCCGGATGCAAGTCTGGCGCCGCAGTAAGCAAACAGATCACGGCCGTGGAAGATGTTGATCCCCTCCGTGCCGGGATAGCGGTTGATGGTCTCATCGATCACGCGGATCTCTTCGATGCCGAACTCCTGTGCAACATGGGTGAGAGCACCGTTATCGGGAGTGACGATGTAATAACCGTTTTTGGTTTTTGCCACACAGGCACGGCGGTCGGTGCCGACGCCGGGGTCGATAACAGAAACAAACACGGTGCCGACCGGCCAGTAGGGGAGGACGTAAGCCAGATTGACGCTGGCTGCATAAGGACTCCATTTAGTGACCTCATGGCTGATATCTTCGACGACCAGATCGGCATCCACCTGATAGCTTACGCCGTGCATAACGGCAACTGCACCGGATTTCAGCGAAAAATCCGTTTGCATTACAAGAAATTTACGCATGAACGTCAACCTTCTTTCCGGTATTGATGAGCGTTACGTCCCAGTCCTCGCCGGCAGAGCAGTGATATTTATCTTTAAAGCTTGCCATGTTCAGGCCCACCGAGATATAAGAGTAGGAGGAATTGAAAAGAATAGGTTCGCCCTGCGGTACATAGCCGAAGGATTTGTGATACAGAACTTCGTTGTCAAAAACGACTTCGCCGCCATGTGTAATGCAAACCTTAACGATGTCGCCATGGGCAAAACCGGCTTTTTTGAAATCTGCGGTGGAGATATTAAAGACAATACTGCCGAAATGATCGCTTGCATTTGCAACAATGCCTTTGACACAGTCGGCGTCAATATCTGCCACGATCATCTTTCTGGGGAAGAGGACGATCTCTTCGACGGGATATTCCGGGCCGATGCCCGCGAAATCGATCTGGCCGGATGCAAGCTTGGCTGCGGTGTAAGCGAACAGATCACGTCCATGGAAAACGGAAACATCTTCCGTGCCTTTGTAGCGGTTGACGGTTTCGTCAATTTCGCGCACGGCTTCCACGCCGACAAAGTAGAACAGATGCGTCAGCGAACCGTTGTCCGGTGTAACGACGTAGCTGCCGTCCTTTAGCAGAGCGACACAGGCACGGCGGGAGGTACCGACACCCGGATCCACAACGGACACAAACACGGTGCCCTTGGGCCAGAAAGGTTCGACATAGGCAATTTCCTGACTGCCGGAAAGAATGTTGTAAGGCTCAATTTCATGGGTGATGTCAACGCATTCCAAAGTGGGATCGACCTGCTTACAGACGCCGCGCATGGATGCAACAGCGCCCCATTTCAGGCTGAAATCCGTTTGCCATACAATACAGGGTTTCATAGTTTTGTAATCCTCACTTTCCAGTCTTCGCCGTCGTTGATGTCGTATGTGGAAGCGAAATTGCCCTGATTCAAGGCAATGCCAAGATAAAGCATGCTTCCGTTGAAAAGGATCGGTTCGTGCTTTGCAGCAAAACCAAAGGATTTATGATACAGCACGTCTCCGTCAAAGTGGACATTATCGTTGTGGGTGATGGTCAGATGAACCGTTTCGCCAAAGGCAAAGCCGCAGGCTTCAAATGCATCAATTGGAATATTGGTGTCAAGATTGCCGAAATGACGAAGGGCCTTGGTTACAGCACCTTCGGCACAGCCGGTTTGAACGGTCGGGTGGAACATCCGGTCATGCACAACAACTTCCTCAAGGGGATACTCCGGGCCGACACCCTCAAAATTGATCACGCCGGCAGCAAGCCGTGCGGCGCAAAAGGCGAAAAGATCGCGTCCATGAAAAATGGAAGTGCCTTCAGTGCCTTTCAGACGGTTGACATTTTCGTCGATCTCACGGATCGCCTCGATACCAACGCGATAAAACATATGGGTCAGCGTACCGTTGTCGGGCGTTACAACATAGCAGCCGTTTTTCAGCTTGGCAACGCTGGCGCGGCGGGAAGTTCCAACGCCCGGGTCCACCACAGAGACAAAGACGGTGCCCGCCGGCCAGAAGGGAACAACGTACATCAAAGCATTGCTGGCCTGCCAGGTATTAAAAGGGGAGATGCTGTGGGTGAGATTGGTGCAGACCAGTTCGTTATCAACGGAAGCGCAGACGCCTGCCATTGCTGCGGCACCCTGATTGTCGGGGCCGAAGTCAGTCATGAAAACAATACGGGGCTTGGCGCTCATAGAAAATCCCTCTTTCAATTTGGTTTTACGTCTTAAAACGGATACCACATCTTGGTTTCGGCGGGAGCAACAATACCCATAACAATGTACACCAGACAGAAAATGCCGATGGCGATATAAATGCCTTTAAAAACATTATCTGCCTTGGTGGGTTCGTGTTCGGAGTAATAGCTGCGCTGTTTGCGTTTGCCGAAACCGCGCAGATCCATGGCGTTGGCAATGTTGCCGATCCGGTCAAAAGAGGAAATGATCAGCGGTACAAGGATCAGGACGGTCTGTTTCAGACGTTTGCCCAGACTGGCGCGCTTGGAATCCAGCTCCACACCACGGCACTGCATCGAGATTTTGATATTGGTAAAATCGCGGGCAATATCAGGGATGTAACGCAGAGCCAGAGAGACGATGAAGCAGATCTTGTAGGGAACCTTGAGCGAGTACAGGCCCGCAGCAGCCTCGGAAGGCGTGATGGAAAGAATGTACGTCATGGAGATAAAGAAGGTGGCCATCATTTTGATCATACGTACCGAAAGATACCAGATCGTTTCGGAGGTGACGACAAGATAGTCGCTGAACGCGTACAAAACGGTGCTGGTG
>CAZYRD010000257.1:1609-3182 GCA_964649475.1 uncultured Faecalibacterium sp. | reverse complement strand
TCCTCTTTATTATACCAAAAAAGGCCGCCTTTGGCGACCTTTTTCGACAGGCTGAATCCCCTCCATCGGGAGGGGATTTTTTGATGGAATACGCGGATCAGTTCAGCGCGTATTTTTCCTTGTAGCTGGTGTACTTGGCTTTGTACTCGTCATCTTCCGCCTTCAGTGCACGCAGATTTTCGTGCATGTTCATGTTGTGATGCAGCAGATCAACGATGCAGCCGGCGATGTTGGAGCAGTGGTCGGAGGTGCGCTCCAGATTGGTGAGCAGATCGGTCCAGACAAAGCCGACATCAATGGTGCAGTCACCCTGCTGCAGGCGCAGGATGTGGTTGGTGCGCAGCTGCTCTTTTAGATGGTCGATGACCTGCTCCAGCGGTTCGATGTCGTAAATAGCCTGCGTATTGCCGTCAACAAAGGCGGAGAGCGCCAGACGAAGGATCTCGCGTACAGCCTCGACCAGAGTGTCCAGTTCTTTCAACGCGGCAGCGGAGAACGCATGACCCTTGGCACGGTATTCTTCAATGGATTCCAGCACATTGATGCTGTGGTCAGAGATGCGCTCGAAATCACCGATGACCTTCAGCAGCATGGCGGCCTCAGCACTGGAGGCGTCGCTGATGCGCAGTGAGCTGAGCTTTACCAGATAAGAACCGAGAATGTCCTCGTAATGGTCGGTTTTTTCTTCGGCCTCGCGGATGGATGCGGCCAGTTCGGGAGTGTAGGCGTTAAAAGCGTCCAGTGCATGGTTCATGGCGCCGACGGCGCAGGAAGCCATGTTGGAAACGACGTTGTGGCAGTGCTCCAGAGCGATGGCGGGAGTGGCGAACAGACGCTCGTCCAGCTCTGCGGTCTCCTCGGGCTGTTTGTCGTCGGGGATGAGCTTGCAGACCAGTTTTTCCAGCAGGCCGGACATGGGCAGCAGAAGCAGAGTGCACAGAATATTAAATGCGGAGTGCGCAATGGCGATGCCAAACTCGGAAGCGGATTCATTCAGCAGGGCGGGGGCAAAAATCGCTTTAGCGACCGAGAACAGGCTCAGCCAGACAACGGTACCGATCACGTTAAAGGAAAGGTGCACCAACGCGGCGCGGCGGGCGTTTTTGGTGGTGCCCACAGAGGAGAGCAGAGCCGTTACACAGGTGCCGATGTTCTGACCCATGATGATGGGAATGGCGGCGCCGTAGGTGACCTGACCGGTGGCGGACAGTGCCTGCAGAATGCCGACAGAGGCGGAGCTGGACTGGATGATACCGGTCAGGACGGCGCCGGCCAGCATGCCGAGGAGGGGGTTGCTGAACACCAGGAACAGATTTTGGAAGGCGGGCACGTCGGCAAGGCCGCTGACCGCATCGGACATGATATCCATACCAAACATCAGCGTGGCAAAGCCCAGCAGAATGGTGCCGGTGTCCTTCTTTTTACTGCTTTTGCAGAACATGTAGAAGATGATGCCGACCAGAGCCAGAACCGGAGTGAAGGAGGTGGGCTTCAGCAGCTTGAGGAGAAGATTGTCTCCGTCACTGCCGCGCAGTCTTAGAATCCACGCCGTGACCGTGGTACCGACGTTGGA
>CAZYRD010000257.1:0-1599 GCA_964649475.1 uncultured Faecalibacterium sp. | reverse complement strand
CACGTTGATAGCCTGACGCAGTGCCAGCAGACCGGAGTTGACGAAACCGACGACCAGAACGGTGGTGGCAGAGGAGCTTTGGATAACGGCAGTGACGCCGAGGCCTGTAAGAAAACCGGCGGATTTTTTTGTGGTAAGCTTTTCAAGAATGGTACGCAGTGCACCGCCGGCCCGGCGTTCCAGTGCTTCGCCCATCAGGTTCATGCCAAACAGAAACAGGCACAAGCCGCCGATCATTGTCAAAACATCAAAAATACTCATGATTCGTTCCTTTCGCTGTTTTTTGACGAAAGGGCCAATTATTTTTCTTTTAGCGCAGGCCCTATACATTTTTTATTCTAACAAACCGATGTGAACTTGGGTTCAAATGTATGTTAAATCTACGATAAATCTATAATATTATTGTAAAACAGGAGATACTTTGAAACATTCTTATGCAAATTTGCGTAAAAACGGACGCAGCAGGCTGAACGAACCGGAGCCAAGCAGATTGATGAGAAGTGCGCAGGGGATAAACAGGCGAAGGCAGTCGTTGGTAATAATCACCTTCAAAGAGCTTTGCGAATCCTGTAAAATGCCATTTACGCTGACTTGCGTGCCCTGCCGAACGGTTCCGGGAACACGGATAAGCAGCTCTGTAAATGCGGAGTGCAGGTTGCTGACGCCGTTGATGACCACGATCAGCGGCACGCCGAAAAACGCGACCATAGTGCCGCTGAACGCCCTGCCGGCCAGACTGATCAGGGATTGCAGTCCGGAATGGAGCGACTGTCCGCGTACCATGTCCGTGCGCGGGATGAGGTCAAGCATCAGTGTGCTGGTCGCCGGGGAGTAAAACACGCTGCCGAGGGCTGCAAGCAGTGCGGCCGCCAATACGACCGGTACGCTCAATGCGCCCCTGTAAGCCAGTGCGCCCACCGCCAGCATAAGAAGTCCCTGCAAAACGTCAATGCCGACAATGATCCATTTTCTGCTGCAACGGTCCACGATACTGCCACAGAAAGGGGAGAGAAACATCGTTACAAACATAGAAATGGAAGACATGACGCCCATAAGCCCACTGGAGCCGGTCTTTTGATAGACCCAATAACCGATCGCAACGCCGTACATCAGATCGCCGAGCGTGCTGACGGCGGTGCCCTGCAAAAGCAGAAGGAAATCTTTGTTCCAAAGTTTGGTGTGCATACCGTTCACCCCGTTTCATGGCCAAAGTCTGCCATGGAAATACGCGCGTGTCAATCAACCACTCATTGAAGCATATCAACCGCTTGTTGGGGAGACTCAGCAGGGGATGATTTGTCAAAAAACGGCATTCCGCAGCGGTTTCGGCTGGCTGAAAAGCTGGCAGCGAATGGAGAGAAGGAAAAAAGAAACTCGACAAGGCTCGGTTGAACCTTGTCGAGTTGTTGAAAGTAAAGACCTGTTCTGATACGAAATGCACACCCCTCGGATGAATCGTTAAAAGGTATGCCTTTCGTTAAAATGTGCAACGCCATTAGCATAGCTCTTTAACATAAGAGACCAGGGATGCAGCAAAAAAATCCGATAATTTCCAAAGCACCCAGTAAAGAATATACCCCCGAACACTCTACCTCTCTG
>CAZYRD010000256.1:0-3182 GCA_964649475.1 uncultured Faecalibacterium sp. | reverse complement strand
TCGGCCTGGTCATCCCCGAGCTGAACGGCAAGCTGATCGGCTCTGCCCAGCGCGTTCCCGTCTGCACCGGCTCCACCACCATCCTGGTTGCCGTTGTCAAGGGTGCCGACGTCACCGTCGACAGCATCAACGCCGCCATGAAGGCTGCTTCCTCCGAGAGCTACGGCTACAACGAGGATCCCATCGTGTCTTCCGACGTCATCGGCATCCGTTACGGCAGCCTGTTCGACGCCACCCAGACCATGGTCACCAAGCTGGACGACGAGACCTATCAGGTTCAGGTCGTCTCCTGGTACGACAACGAGAACTCCTACACCAGCCAGATGGTCCGCACCATCAAGTACTTCGCCGAGCTGTAATTCTTACCGCTTGACAAAGACGGCTTGAAAGAGTCCGCCAGGGCCCGCTGCGTTTGCAGCGGGCCTTTTCCATTGCGATCCGATACACCACTGCACTGTGCCGCAGATATTCCGCTGTGCATTCTACGCAAAAAAACAGCCCGCCGCCTGTTCAGGCAGCGGGTCGCTGTTGCTTTATAGGACATTTATAACCGGTTTACACTTCGCCTTTGTCCACCAGCGCCTTGGTTTTCAGCACGCCGATGACGGTTTTGGCGTCGCGGATCCTGCCGGAAAGGCATTTTTCCACCAGCTCATCCAGAGGAACGCGGAAGGGCTCCAGAAACTCGTCCTCGTCCAGATGCATGGCGGCGGGGTGCAGGCCGATGGCAAGGTACATGTGGATGCGCTCGGTGCAGTAGCCGACGGTGGGCCAGAAAAAGCCCAGATCCCGCCAGTTGTCGGCGGTGACGCCGGCCTCTTCGGTCAGCTCGCGCTTTGCGGCCGCAAAGGGGTCCTCCCCTTTTTCCAGCTTGCCGGCGGGCAGCTCCCACATCTCGCAGCCGGTGGCGTAGCGGAACTGCCGCACCATATAGACCTCGTGCTGCCCGTTCAGCGCCACCACACAGGCGCCGCCGTTGTGATGCACGATCTCGCGGATGCCTTCCGCGCCGTTTTCCAGCCGGACAACGTCCTTTGTCAGATGCACCACGCAGCCGTCGTAAATGACCTCGCCGGTCAGCTTTTCTTCAAAATGAGCCATCAGTCTTCCTCTTCCGTTTCCGTCTCGGGCATGCGGGTGCATTTTACCTTGACGATGCGGCGGGCGTCCACTTCCAGCACGGTGAACAGCAGACCGCCGTAGCTCTGCGCCACCTCTTCGCCGGGTTCGGGAATACGGCCCAGCATGTGGGTGATCAGACCGCTGACGGATTCAAACTCCTCGTCCTCCGCAGGCTCGGGCAGCTCCAGATCGAACGCCTCAAAGGCTTCTTCCACCGCAAGGGCGCCGTCGCAGATGTAACCGTCCTCGCAGGGGGCCAGCTCCTCTTCCTCGTCGTCAAATTCATCCTGAATGTTGCCGACGATCTCCTCCAGAATATCCTCCATGGTCACAAGACCGCTGGTGCCGCCGTATTCGTCCACAACGACGGCGATCTGGGTATGCTTGCGCTTGAAATCCAGCAGAAGCTCGCCTGCGCGGCAGGCTTCCGGCACGAACATCACGCTGCGCATATGGTCCCGCACCGGACTTTCGGCACCGGTGGGATCCTGAATGAGGAACAGCAGATCCTTGATGTACAGCATACCCACGATGTTATCCATGGTTTTGCGGTAGACCGGCAGACGGCTGCGGCCCTCCTCCACGGCAATGCGGGCAGCTTCGGCCAGCGTAGTGCTTTCCGCCACGGCAATCAGATCCATGCGGTGGGTCATGACATCCGCTGCGGTAACGTCCTCAAATTCCACGATGTTGGAGATCATCTCTTTCTGGTTCTCGTCGATGAGATCCTGCTCTTCAGCAGTGTCCACCAGCTCCAGAACATCCTCCTGCGTCACGTCTTTTTCCCGGCGCTTTTTTGCCCAGAGGGCGACCAGAACCGCCAGCACCGCCAGGGCGACGCCGATCAGCACGCCAAGCACCAGCCAGAACGCGGGAGAAACAGCCTTGGCAGCTTCGGCAGGAGCACGCAGCTGCGCAACGATCGGATACAGGGTACTTCGACCATCCGGATCCATAGTGTACTACAACAACCTTTCTGTTCGGGGCGGCAGTGTTTTTCCGCCCCCTGTATTTGCAGTGCACGGGGCACAGCATTCCTATTTTATAGGATAGCTGTATTATACACGGTTCAGCGGTAATTGTCAAATGATCCCGGCATTTCTGCAGCCCGAAAAGTATGGTTTTACGCCGTTTTCGTCAGCACAGTGCTGCTTCCGCAAATTACTGCGGCGAATTTGATGTTTTTTCACAATTCCTTTGTATTTCGCCTTTACATCCTGATGCTTTTTTGTTAAAATATATGTTGGACGAAAGGGTGACTTTTCGCCGCGCACACCCGGCCACCGGCAAGGGGTGTGCCTTTGCGCGGTTAAAAGCCGCCCATTGACCAAATAAACAACTGGAGGAAATGAAACGACATGGTAGTACGTAAGAAACAATCCATGGACGGCAATACCGCTGCGGCGCACGTATCCTATGCGTTCACCGAAGTGGCTGCCATCTACCCCATCACGCCGTCCAGCCCCATGGCCGACATGGTCGACCAGTGGAGCGCTCTGGACCGCACCAACATCTTTGGCTCCAAGGTCAAGGTTATGGAGATGCAGTCTGAGGCCGGCGCCGCCGGTGCCGTGCACGGCTCTCTGGCCACCGGTGCCCTGACCACCACCTACACCGCCTCTCAGGGCCTGCTGCTGATGATCCCCAACATGTACAAGATCGCCGGCGAGCTTCTGCCCAGCGTGTTCCACGTGTCTGCCCGTACCGTCGCCAGCCACGCCCTGAACATCTTCGGCGACCACAGCGACGTCTACGCCTGCCGTCAGACCGGTTTCGCCATGCTGGCCGAGACCAACACTCAGGAAGTTATGGACCTGGGCGCCGTTGCCCACCTGGCTTCCATCAAGGGCCGCGTTCCCTTCATCAACTTCTTTGACGGCTTCCGTACCTCCCACGAGATCCAGAAGATCGAGATCTGGGACTACGAGGACCTGAAGGAAATGACCGACATGGATGCCGTCAAGGCTTTCCGTGAGCATGCTCTGAACCCCGAGCATCCCGCCATGCGCGGCTCTCACGAGAACGGCGACATCTTCTTCCAGCACCGTGAGGCCTGCAAC
>CAZYRD010000255.1:0-3224 GCA_964649475.1 uncultured Faecalibacterium sp. | reverse complement strand
GGGGCGATACCCTTCCTTTGCCAGAAGCCAGGCCGCAAACAGACCCGCAGGACCGAGCCCGCATACCACCGGCGGCTGCGCCAACGGCTGCAGCCCCCGCTGCAAAGTCAGGGGCTGCTCGCTTTGCAGCTGCACCCCGGGTCGGCTGCCGCAGCTTTGCTGCAGCCGCGCGGGAACCACCAGCGCAATGGTATAAACAAGCACCGGCGCGCCGTGACGCGCATCCACCGAAAGCTTGTGCACACCGCCGGAAAGCACATCCTTTTCTTTTATGCCGACCTGACGCATCGCCTTGCTTACAGCCTGGCTGCGGCCGCCGCCAAGCGGCAGCCGCACATTACTCACCAGCAGTGTAACGGTTCGTTCATCCAACATTGATCACCACAGAATAATCGCCCACAGCGAGGATATCGCCCATGGAGGGCAGCAGGATCTCCACCCCTATGGTCCGCTGACCACGGTTTATGCTGACGGTGGAGGCGTCGATCTGCGCGACGATGTACTCGCTCAGCATATTCTCGTCCTCCAGCGCGTCCAGCATGGCAATGGATTCGGCCGGGCCGGTCAGTTCCACATTGTAGATATTTTCGGTCAACGAGGTGATCTGCTTGTCTTCCGGCGCATTGACCACACGGATGTCAGAAACCGTCACCATCTTCGACACATAATCCTGCGTGTTGAAGCTGGCAGTGACGATATCGATATTATCCAGATTGGTGTAACCGCTGGGCAGCTGCACGGCGAAGCTTTGCAGCTTGGTGATGTCAAAGCTCTCCGCCGCAAAATCGATGTGGCCAACCACATATTCCAGCTCGCCGTTGAAATTGGTGGGTACCGCCACGTTGATAAACTCGTGGTCCAGCTTGCAGCCCAGAGACTCCACATTAAAGCCCTGCGGTACGTTCATATAGTTGACCTTCAGTGCCAGCTGCGTGCGCTGCAGCACCGGAATGGTAACCTCCACATTTTCACTGTCCAGCGTCAGAAGAGAGCGATCCACATTCTCGCCTTCGGCGTTCAGCAGCTGAACAGAGCCGCGGGTCAGTTTGCTTTCGCGGATATCTCCGGCGTTTTCCAGCCCGGGAAGCAGCGCTACGACCTTACTGATCTGAGCCAGATCCTCGGACGGACCGGTGACGGAGACCTCGGTGGGATTGGCATACGCCGTATCCATCAGGTAGCCGTCCGCGACCCGGATGCTGCTGGTATCCAGCTGCACAGGGAAGCTCTGGGTCACGATGCGGTCAAACCGCAGGCTGACCGTATCCTTGGAAAGCCCTGTAATGCTGTACTGTGCCGTGGCGTTGACGGTGGCATACACCAGCCGCAGCTCTTTTGTACCGGCACTGGTCACCGAGTTGACGTTGGGGTAGATCAGAAAATCATCCGCCGTCAGCGAATTGAGCTGGTTGCGGGGACCGGACACCGTAACATCCACCGTGACGACGTCATCGCCGATGATGTCCAGCCCGAATCCCTTGTAAACGGAGGAGTTGTAATCCAGCTGAACGGGGACGCCGTAAAACGTTCTTTCAATGTCACTGTCATCCGCCAGAGAGAGCACCAGCCAGTACATCAGCGCCAGCAAGACCGACAGAACGATATAAAATCTGCGGTCATCCAGCAGCTTTGCCAGTTTTTCTTTCATCACTTTTCCTCCTTGGCGTTCTGTGCCGGAACGGCGGCCGCCTGAACGGCATCCGCCAGCTGCTCCTCCGAAGGCTTGGCCTTTTTGCGGTTGATGAGCTTTTCTTTCTTGTTATTCTCCGCATTTTTTGCACTGCGCGCCATGCGGCTTTTCTCTTTTTCCGTCGGCTCGATCATGGGCAGAAGATCGTCGCTGAGGATCTTATAAAGCGCAGCACGGTCCAGACGACGGATCAGCACGCCGTTTTTGGCCAGCGAAACGATGCCGGACTCCTCCGAGACCACGACCACGACCGCGTCGCTGTTTTCGCTCATGCCAAGTGCGGCGCGGTGGCGGGTACCCATTTCCTTGCTGATCTCCAGATTCGCGCTCAGCGGCAGCACGCAGCCCGCCGCCGCCACACGGCCGTCCCGCAGGATGGTGGCGCCGTCGTGCAGCAGGGTGCCTTCGTAGAAAATGGTGTTCAGAAGCTCGATGGTGGGATCGGCATTGACAAGCGTACCCGTTCCCATGATCTCCGCAAGGTTGCTTTTGCGCTCAAATACCATCAGCGCACCGGTACGGCTGGCGCTCATCTGCTCGGCTGCGTCGCAGACCGCCGCAATAGCGCGCGTGGTCTGCAGGCGGCGCTCTTCATTATTGCTGCGCTTGCGGAACATGTCCAGCGAGATGATATTGGTGTGACCGATCTGCTCCAGAACGCGGCGGATCTCCGGCTGAAACACGATGATCAGCGCCAGAACACCGAACTGCAGCAGCGTGGAGAGGATATCCGAAAGCACACGCATATTCAGCTCACTTGCCAGGAACGACGCAAATACCAGCAGCAAAATACCCTTGGCAAGCTGTGCCACGCGGGTTTTTCGCACCAGTGTGAATACGCCATAGAACAGGAAGGACACAATGATGATGTCCAGAATATCCACGATGCGGATACCTGCGAGCACACTGAGCACCTCTCTGAGTTCTTCTCGGATAACGTTCATGACTCTTTTCCTCCATTGCCTTGCGGCAAATCATTTTACAACAGTCGCTTCCGGTCTCAGCGCGAAAGCAGCGCCACACTGTGCACTGCAATGCCCTCGCCGGCGCCGGTAAAGCCAAGCCTTTCCTCTGTAGTGGCCTTAACGGAAACCCGCTCTGCATCAACGCCCATAGCCCGGGCAAGATTTTCCCGCATGGCGGGGATATGGGGCGCAAGCTTGGGCCGCTGGCAGAGGATGGTGGCGTCCACATTCACCGGCTGCCAGCCCTTTTCCCGCACAAGCCCGCACACCAGCTGCAGCAGCCGCAGGCTGTCCGCACCCGCATAGGCGGGGTCGGTGTCCGGAAAGTGCTTGCCGATATCACCCAACGAAGCCGCACCCAGCAGCGCATCACTGACCGCATGCGCCAGAACATCCGCATCCGAATGTCCAAGCAGGCCCTTTTCAAACGGAATATCGCAGCCGCCGAGGATCAGACGACGATCCTCCACCAATCGATGAACATCATATCCATGCCCGACACGGATGGGCGGCAGTGCATTCATAGCCTTCTCCTTTTCCGCCGGAAGATCCTCCGGCGTGGTGATTTT
>CAZYRD010000254.1:0-3230 GCA_964649475.1 uncultured Faecalibacterium sp. | reverse complement strand
CAGGTTGATGGTTCCAATCACCGCCTCACAGGCGTCGGTCAGCATCATTTTTGCGTGCACAAAGCCGGGGGTGTACTCGTACAGCTTTACCCCTGCCGCCAGCAGCGCGGCGTAGTGGGTCTTGGCAAGGGCGTAGGGGATCTGCTTGTCCGGTATGCCGGGCAGGATCAGCTCCACCTCCACCCCGCGGCGGGCGGCGTACTTCAGCGCGGTCTCCAGCTCGCCGTCAAGGATCAGGTACGGCGTCATAATGTGCACGCTGCGCACCGCACGGGCCAGCAGATCCATGTACACCAGCTCGCCGGTGTGCTCGTCGTCCAGCGGGCTGTCACCAAAGGGCAGCACCCAGCCGGGGGCGTCGGGCTGCGGGAGCGCCGGTGCGGCAAGATAGCTGCCGAAATCCGGCTTCGCCGGCTCGGCGTTCCACATTTGCAAAAACAGCAGGGTGAAGCTGCGCACCGCAGGGCCGCGCAGCTGTATGGCCACGTCCTTCCAGTGGCCGAAGCGGGAGCCGACGTTGATGTACTCATCCGCCAGATTGATGCCGCCGGTGAAGGCGGTGTGCCCGTCAATGACCACGATCTTGCGGTGGTCGCGGTAGTTGTAGTGAGTGGAGACAAACGGCGTTGCGGGGGAGAACATCCGGCATTGAATGCCAAGCTGCTTCAGCTGCCGGGGATAGCTGGCGGGCAGGTAGGTGTACTCACAGCTGCCGTCCACCAGCACGCGCACCTCCACGCCCGCGGCGGCCTTGCGGGCCAGAATATCCAGCACGCGGCCCCACATCCGTCCCTCCTGAATGATGAAATACTCCAGAAAGATGAAGTGCTCCGCCCGTTCCAGCGCTTCGCACAGGGCGCGGAATTTGTCCTCGCCGCAGGGGTAGTACTCCACTGCCGTGCCGGTGTGCACCGGGTGGCAGCCGGTGGAATCCACGTACCTCGCCAGCGCCGCGGCGCCGGGGGCGTCGGCCTCCAGCGCGGCAAGGGCGGCGTCGTTCTGGGGCAGCGTCTCCCGGGTGGAGTCGATCAGCTGCTGCATCCGCTTTTTCAGCGCGCGGTGGCCAAGGTCCAGCTGCGTGTAGGCAAACAGCAGCGCCCCCACCACCGGCAGCGCCATAAACAGAATGAGCCACGTCACCTTGGCAGAAGCGTCGATGCCGGTGGCCAGCAGCACCAGCACCATAATGGCCGTGAACAGAATGGTGCCGCCCCAGTAGTGGGGCAGAAACCGCTCGAACCGGATAAACAGTGCCAGCAGCAAGCCGACGTTTACCAGCAGCGCCAGCGTCACCAGTCCGGTGCGGCTGAACAGCAGATTGAACAGCCCGCGCCTGCCTTTTTTCAGCAGCCGCAGACCGGCGTTTTCGGTTTTTTGGGCGTTGTTCATGCAGGTCTCCTTTTGTGTGTGCCGTCCGGTGTGTGAAAAAATTTTTCTTCCGGCTTTATGATACCACGCCGCGGCGGCGGTGTCCACCGGCGGGCAAAAAGCTTCAAAAACTGTTTACAAACGCTTCGTGAAAACCCTCGGCAGAAGCGCCAAAAAACCGGCGCATTTTTGTGCAGTCCGGCACTTGCGCGGCCTTGCGGCTTGTGGGTATAATGGTTTTGAAAAAAGGGTGCCAGCGGCGCGCGCCGCGCACGGGCGAAAGGAGAAACACGATGGAAACCATGGATACCATCCGGATCGGCGATACGCAGATCAGCCGTCTGATCGTGGGCGGCAACCCCTTCAGCGGCAACTCGCATGTAAACGGCGATATGGACTGGGAGATGCGGGAGTATTTCACCACCCGCCGCATTCTGGATACCCTGCACCGCTGTCAGGAAAACGGCATCAACACCATGCAGCTGCGGGGCGATATGCACATCATGCGCATGATCTTCGAGTTTAGGCAGGAGGGCGGCAATATGCACTGGATCGCCCAGACGGCCAGCGAATACGGCAGCCACGAGGGCAATGTGGCGCAGATCATGGCCTACAGGCCCGCCGCCATCTACCACCACGGCACTCTGACGGATATGCTGTTCAAGGAGGGGCGTTACGAGGAACTGAAGCAGCGGCTGGCGGTCATCCGCGCCGCCGGCGTGCCGGTGGGTCTTGGCACCCACATGCCCGAGGTGCTGGAATACGCCGAGGAGCACGACTGGGACGTGGATTTTTACATGGCCAGTGTGTACAACCTCAGTCTGGAGGCCACCCGCGTCAGCAGCGCCATCACCGGCAGGGCCAACACCGGCGAGCGCTTTGAGGAGGAGGACATCCCGCTGATGTACCGCGCCATCCAAAACACCGCAAAGCCCTGCCTCGCCTTCAAGATCCTTGGCGCCACCCGCCGCTGCGCCAGCCAGCAGACGGTGCGGGCCGCCTTTGACGAGGCGTTTGAAAACATCAAGCCCACCGATGGGGTGGTGGTGGGTATGTACCCCAAAAACGAGGATCAGCCCGCCCTCAACGCCGCGTACGCCCGCGAGGCCATCGCACGGGCAGACCGTCTGCGTGCACAGCCGTAAAACGGTGCCGGGGATGTGCCCGGCACTTTGTGAAAAAGTTTACAAAACAAAGATTTTTTCTTGACAAATGCTGTCAGAGTGCTATACTCTTAACTATAAAAAGGACAGGCTTCCCAATATGAAGGAGATCTGACCATGATGCAGCGTTTTTCCCTTTTTGCCGAATACGTGTATTTTACCGCTTACTATTATTTTAGCAGGCGTTCTTCGTTGCACTGTATCGGCACCGGAAAGGTGTTTGGCTGCTGAATTTGAAGTTTGGCTCAAGCCGCAGTGTGACAAAGCACTGCGGCTTGTTTGTTTTCGCAGACGGCCGGAGTGCTCTCCGCGGCGGCGGCCGTTTTGCGCAAAGGAGAATGAACCATGATCATCGTACTTCGTCCCAACCCCGATCCCCAGCAGCTGGCTGCACTGCGCGGCTGGCTCACCGCCCAGAACCTTGTCATCCACGATTCCGTGGGCGTCAACAACACCGTGCTTGGCCTTGTGGGCGACACCACCGCTGTGGACACCGAAATGCTGCGCGCCATGAGCATCGTGCAGGACGTGCGCCGCGTGCAGGAGCCGTATAAATGCGCCAACCGCAAAATGCACCGGCAGGACACCGTTATCCGCGTGGGCAATGCCTCCATCGGTGACGGGGGTTTTTCCATCATGGCAGGTCCCTGCTCCATCGAAAGCGAGGAGCAGATCTTCGCCATTGCACAGGCGGTCAAG
>CAZYRD010000253.1:0-3256 GCA_964649475.1 uncultured Faecalibacterium sp. | reverse complement strand
CCCGAAACGCCGCAGCCGCAGCTGGAAAGCCGTATCCACGCGCTGGCAAATGCCCTGCAGCTGCCGGTGCGGGAGCTTTGCGCCGTGCGGCGGGGCGACGGCCCGCCGGAGATCCGGATGCTGCTGCGGCCGGTGCATCTGAGCGGAGAGGCGATGGCTTCGCTGGAATACAGTGTCAGCCGCTGCTGCGGCCGGCCGATGACCGGCGTGCTGCACACGGCGGCGGAAGGGCAGGAGCTGAGCTTTCGGGCAAAGCCGCAGTGTGTGCTGTGCGCAGGCGTTGCCCGGCGGGCGCACACGGGGGTCTGCGGTGACGTCACCGAACAGATGGAAAGCGGTTCGCTGCAGTACTTTTTGCTGTGCGACGGCATGGGGACCGGCGAAAACGCCGCAATGGACGCCAAAATGACGGCACTGTTCACCGCACGGCTGCTGCGCGCGGGCTTTGAAAGCGATGTGGCGGCAAGGCTGGTGAATGCAGCGCTGCTTACCCGTGCACCGGGCGACCGCGGCAGCACGCTGGATGTGCTGCGCTTCAACGGGATGGACGGCGCGGCGCTGCTGTACAAGGCGGGCGCCTGCGCAAGTTATCTTGTGCGCGGGGACAGCATCCGGCGGCTGGGCGGCGAGGCGGGCACCGCCGCCAACGGGCTGCCGCTGGGTGATGCCGGTACCGTGCGGGATGCCCGGCTGGAGCTGACCCTGCAGCCGGGTGACCGGCTCGTCATGGTAAGCGACGGCATGCTGACCGGCGGAGAGAAAAGACTTCTCCATGCGCTGAAAACGCTGCCTCCGGCGGAGCCCTCCGCCATGGCGCAGGCGGTGCTGTCCGCATGTGCCGGCAGCCGTCCGGAGGACGACTGCACCGTGGCGCTGCTGTGCGTAGAGGCGGCGCAGCCGTCCGCGGAAAAACGGCAATAAAAATCACGTCTGACGAAAACAGGCCCGAGGCAATTGCCGCGGGCCTTTTCGCTGTGTACGGCGCCGGATATTTGCAGTTGGACCACGATGAAACAGCAGTTCCGCTGCAATGGATCTGCTGCAAAACTGCTTTATATATAGGAAAATCTTCCGCAGAGGACAAAAAAGCGAAAATACCACTTGAAAAAACCGAAGCTTTTCGGTAATATAGAACTGTATGAGAAGCTTGCGGGGAAAGTCCTGCAGCAAAAGGAAACAACGGGTGCTTTTACAGGCGCCTTTGAAAGGAGAACTACTTATGAAGTACTATCTGGCAGTGGACATCGGCGCTTCCAGCGGCCGCCACATTCTGGCTCACGTCGAGGATGGCAGGATGATCCTCGAGGAGGTCTACCGTTTTGAAAACGGCGCTTCCAAGCGCAACGGCCACGATTGCTGGGATCTGGAGCATCTGTACAAGAGCATTCTGGAAGGTATGAAGGCCTGCGGCGAGATGGGCAAGGCTCCCGTCAGCATGGGCATTGATACCTTCGGCGTCGACTTCGTTCTGCTGGACGGCAACGGCGAGATCATCGGCGATACCGTCGCCTACCGTGACGCCCGCACCGAGGGCATGGACAAGGTCGTGGAGCAGACCGTCTCCTGGGCTGACCTGTACAGCCGCGTCGGTATCCAGAAGGCCGTGTTCAACACCATCTACCAGTTCGCGGCCCTGAAGCAGGAGCATCCCGAGCAGCTGGCCGCCGCCAAGCGCTTCCTGATGATCCCCGAATACTTCAACTACCGTCTGACCGGCAACGCCGTCAACGAGTACACCAACGCCACCACCACCTCTCTCATCAACGCCCGTTCCAAGACCTGGGACTGGGAGGTTCTGGAGAAGCTGGGCATCCCCACCGGCATTTTCGGCGAGCCCGCCATGCCCGGTACTCTGGTCGGCACCCTGACCGACGAGGTCAAGGCTTACGTCGGCTATGACTGCAAGGTCATGCTGCCCGCCACCCACGACACCGGCTCTGCCTATCTGGCTGTGCCCGCCCGGGACGACAACGCCGTGTACATCTCCTCCGGCACCTGGAGCCTGCTGGGCGTCGAGAACGCCGAGCCCATCACCAACGAGGCCGCCATGGCCGAAAACTTCACCAACGAGGGCGGCTACCAGTACCGCTTCCGCTTCCTGAAGAACATCATGGGCCTGTGGATGATCCAGTCCATCCGCCGCAATCTGGATAAGAAGTTCTCCTTCGCCGAGCTGGAGACCCTGGCCCGCGAAGCTTCCGATTTCACCAGCAAGGTGGACGTCAACGACGACTGCTTTATGAACCCGGTCAACATGATCGAGGCCGTCAAGGAGTACTGCGTCAAGTCCGGCCAGCCCGTGCCCGAGACCGTCGGTCAGGTCATGCAGTGCGTGTACATCTCTCTGGCTGACTGCTACGCCAAGTCCATCAAGGGCCTGGAGAAGATCACCGGCAAGACCTACACCAGCATCAACATCGTCGGCGGCGGCAGCAAGGACGGCTACCTGAACGAGCTGACCGCCAAGGCCAGCGGCCTGACCGTGTTTGCCGGCCCCACCGAGGGCACCGCTCTGGGCAACCTGATGGTCCTGATGATGGACGAGGGCGAGTACGCCGATCTGGCCGCTGCCCGCGAAGCCATCAAGGCCAGCTTCGAGATCAAGGAGATCCGTGGGTAATCCCGATCTTATATACCGTCATCCGTTACAACACAATACATAAACAAAAAGGAGAATTCGTAACATGGATCGTTTTGAAAGCGCGAAAGCCCGTTACGCTGCCATGGGCATCGACGTTGATGCCGCTATGGCTCGTGTTGCCGCCGCCCCCGTTGCTCTGCACTGCTGGCAGGGTGATGACGTCAAGGGCTTTGACGGCGACCCCAACGCTGCCCTGACCGGCGGTATCCAGACCACCGGTAACTATCCCGGCCGCGCCCGCACCCCCGAAGAGCTGATGGCCGACCTGGATATGGCTCTGAAGCTGTGCCCCGGCACCAAGAAGATCAACATCCACGCCTGCTACGCTGTCTTCACCGAGGAGAACGGCGGCTGGGTGGACCGCGATAAGCTGGAGCCCAAGCACTTTGCCAAGTGGGTCGAGTTCTGCAAGGCGCGCGGCCTGGGCGCTGACTTCAACCCCACCTTCTTCTCTCACCCCAAGTGCGATCCCCTGACCCTGTCCAGCCCCAACAAGGAGACCCGCGATTTCTGGATCGAGCACGGCAAGGCCTGCATCCGCAT
Organism: uncultured Faecalibacterium sp.; assembly: GCA_964649475.1. Taxonomy (GTDB): domain Bacteria; phylum Bacillota; class Clostridia; order Oscillospirales; family Ruminococcaceae; genus UBA1762. The sequence goes on along the minus strand of CAZYRD010000253.1, from coordinate 72 downwards.
CTCCCAGTATCTGGCTGAAGAGCTGGGCCAGCCCTGCGTTATGAACATCTGGACCGGCGACGGCTTCAAGGA
>CAZYRD010000252.1:0-3261 GCA_964649475.1 uncultured Faecalibacterium sp. | reverse complement strand
ACGTGGAGATCTTCCCCGTGCTGAGCGCCGTGATGGAGCGCATCATGGGCGAATGCCCCTACAAGTCCCCCACGGACATGGGCGTGAACATGGTGGGTATGTGCATTTTTGACGACGAGGCCGTGCGCGATGCCGCCAAACAGGAGATCCTGCGGCGCTGGTACGCCGCCCAGTGCGAAAAGCGCAAGGGCACCGGCAGCGACACCGCGCTGGAAAAATGCGAGCTGCTGATGAAGCAGTCCCGCCTGAGCGTGGCCGACCGCCCGGTGGTGGCCGCCGCGCTGGCCCGCAGCGAAGCCACCGACGGCGCTCCCGCCGCCGCGCTGGAGCTGCCGGACGGGCGCATCGTTTCCGGCAAGACCTCTCCCCTGCTGGGCGCCAGCGCCGCCACGCTGCTCAACGCACTGAAGGCGCTTGCCGGCATCGCCAAAGAGGTTCCGCTGATGTCCCCGGCGGTCATCGAGCCGATCCAGGACCTGAAGCTGAAATATCTGGGCAACCACAACCCCCGCCTGCATACGGACGAGATCCTTGTGGCGCTTTCCATCTGCGCCGCCACCGATCCCAACGCCAAAAAGGCCATGGACTGTCTGTCGCAGCTGAAAAACTGCGAGGCGCACAGCACGGTGATCCTTGCGCCGGTGGACGACAGCGTCTGGCGCAAGCTGGGCGTACACGTTACCTGCGAGCCCCGCTACCAGAGCAAGAAACTGTTCCACTATTAATAAAATGCCGCTGCAGAACAGCCGTTTTGCGGCGGCACTGTATTTTTACGGAGGCCGCTCCCATGGAACTGAATACCGCCTGCGGCGTGCTGGAGCTGCGCCGTCTTGAACAAGAGGACGTTCCCGCCATACTGGCGCTGTGCCGCACCAACCCGCAGTTTTACCGGCACTGCCCGCCCGCCCCCTGCGAAGAAAGCATCCTTGCCGACATGCAGGCGCTGCCGCCGGGCAAGACCCTGCAGGACAAATACTATCTGGGCATATTGCAGAACGGCCGCCTTGCCGCAGTGTGGGATCTGATCCTTGCCTTCCCCGATGAGCGCACCGCCTTCTGGGGATTTTTCATGGTGGACGCGGCGCTGCAGGGGCAGGGCTTCGGCAGCGAAGTCGTCCAGGCGCTGTGCGGCCTGCTGCGGCCGCATTTTGACCATGTGCGGCTGGGCTTTGTGAGCACCAACGGACAGAGTCGGCATTTCTGGCACAAGAATGGGTTTGTACCCACCGGTGCGGTGTCGCATCAGGAGCATTACGACGTCATTTACGCACAAAAAGAACTGTGACCCAAACCGCTCGACCGGTCCGCACAGCCTGTACCAAAAACATCCCGATCCGCAGACGGCTGCAACGCCGTCCGCAGACCGGGGTGTTCTGTTTTATCGTGCTGTTTTGTCTTATCCGTACCTTTACCGTAACAGACGGATCGATTTACTTGCCGGCCTTCCAGTCGTTCAGGGCCTTTTCCATACGGGAGAGGGCCTCGGTGAGCTGGGCGCGGGTGCAGCCGTAGTTGAAGCGGATGAACTGGCCGTCGCCGTACATTGCGCCGCTGTTGGCGCGCACACGGGCTTTTTCCAGGAAGAAGGCGGAGGGATCCTCCATGCCGAGGGCGGAGCAGTCCACCCAGAGCAGGTAAGTGCCCTCGTTGTGGGGGAACTTCAGTTCGGGGAACTTGCCCAAGGTTGCCTCGCACAGGTCGCGGTTGGCCTTCAGGTAGGCGCGCAGCTCGTCCTTCCACACGGCGCAGCTGCCGTCGTAGGCTTTTTCGTAGGCGGCCAGCGTGATGACGTTGGGGCAGGCCTGCAGGCCGTCCTGCTGCTTGATGAATTTCGCACGCAGCTCGGCATTGGGGATGATGGCGAAGCCCATGGGCAGGCCGGGGATGTTGCAGATCTTACCGGCACTGCAGACGGTGACGCTGTTGTTGGCAGCAGCTTCGCTCACCGCAAAGAACGGGGTGTGGGGCACCTCCAGAGCAAACTCGCAGTGGATCTCATCGCTGATGACCAGCAGGTCATGCTTTTCGCAGAAAGCGTACAGCTCCAGCAGCTCTTCTTTGGAGAATACGCGGCCCACCGGGTTGTGAGGGTTACACAGCAGCACCATCTTCACCTCGGGGGTGAGGGCAGCCTCCATGGCGGGGATATCCAGCGTGTAGCGGTAGTTTTCGTCCCGCTGCATGGGCACCTCGATGACGGGCATGCCGGTTTCGGCATACAGGCGACGGATATGGTCATACATGGGCACGGAGTACATAAAGGAACCGCCGGTCATCTGCATGGCAGCCGCCACGCCGGGGATGACGCTGGGCACCCAGACGATCCATTCCACCGGCAGCGTAATGCCGTAGGTTCTTTCGTAATGGGCAGCCACCACTTTTTTCAGGTCTGCGTCGGTGTAGGGGTAGCCGTAGCAGGGATGCGCCGCCCGGTTCATAATGGCCTCCACCACGGGAGGCGGCGAAGCAAGATCCATATCCGCCACCCACATGGGCAGCACGCCGTCCTCCACCACGTGCCACTTGACCGAGTCACTGCCGGCCCGACAGGGGGCGTTGTCAAAATCGTACATTGGTCATTTCCTCCATTTTTTCGCCTGAGCGTTTATTCTTCTTCCTTTTTGGTGCTGCCCTGCGTCATAGCGGCCTTTACGTAGCCGTCGCGGGCGCGGATGCTCTCTTCCCATTTGGCCTTCATGGCTTCGTACACCTCGGGGGCGATCTCCGGTTCGCCCTTGGAGTAGGCCGGCACCCACTGGTCGCCGGCGACGCTGCGGTCGCTGCACTGGGTGTCATTGCGCCATGCGTCGCGGATGCTCTTGTCCCGCAGGTCGGGAATGGCCATGGGCACACCGCCGGCCAGCACGCTGCGGTAGGCAAACATGCCGGGCAGGAACATATCCAGCGCTTCGTACACGTCGATGATGTCCGCTTCCGGGTTGCCCAGCAGCTTTTCCGCAAAGTGCCACACGGTGTAGAAGTCGGAACCGCCGTGGCCGAAGGTGCCCACCTTGTCGTCCTGTTCGCGATGGGGCTCGTAGGTTTCCAGGGTGGTGTGGGCGTAGTCGCCGTCTTCGGGGTCGGTGTGCACATAAATGCGGCTCACGTCCTTCATGCGGGCGTCTTCACGGGCGCTTTCCGCACGGCCCTTGCTGCCGTACACGGTATACCAAATGGAATTGCGGTACAGGTCGCCGTGGATGCTCTTCACAATGCCGCCGTTTTCCAGGGTAACCATTTCAATGCCGAACTGGCCGGCCA
>CAZYRD010000251.1:0-3290 GCA_964649475.1 uncultured Faecalibacterium sp. | reverse complement strand
GGTCGCCCATCATCAGGTTGTTGCCGCCGCCCAGCATACGGCTGATGATAAAGGTGGAAACGCTGGGTACGAACACCATGGTGACGCCTGCGACGATGCCGGGCACGCTGAGCGGTATAAGCACCTTGGCAGTCATCTGCAGGGTGTTGCAGCCAAGGTCCTGTGCGGCCTCCACCACGCTCTGGTCGATCTTGACCATGATGGTGTACAGCGGCAGGATCATGTACGGCAGATAGTTGTAGACCATGCCCAGGATGACAGCGCCGCCGGTGTTGATCATCTGCAGCGGGCCAAGGCCGAACAGGGCCAGGAACTTATTGATCAGGCCGTTGTTCTCCAGCAGGGTCATCCACGCATAGGTGCGCAGCAAAAAGTTCATCCACATGGGCAGCATCACCAGCATCTGCACGGTGCGCTGGTGGTTGAGCCGCATGCGGCTGAGCATAAAGCTGAAGGGATAGGCGATGATAAGACAAATAACGGTGGCGGCCACAGCAAACAGCAGGCTGCGGACAAACACCGGCAGATAGGCGGCAAATTCGGTGATATTATCCAGAGTGAAGGCGCCGTCCGCCGTGGTGAAGGCAAAATAGACCACCACGCCCAGCGGGACCAGAATGAACAGCACCATCCACACCAGATACGGCGCAGCGGCAATTTTTGCTTTCATTCCTGCTTATTCCTCCATGCGGTGCATGATATGGATCTCCTCCGGGCCGATATTCATGCCGATCAGCTCGCCCGGCTGGGAGGCTCTGGTGGAGTGGATGATCCACTCGTAGCCGGCCTGCTCCACACGCATTTCAAAATGCACGCCCTTAAAGACGACGCTTTTGACGATACCGGTCAGCTGGCCCTGAATGGCAGGCACCACTTCGATATCCTCGGGGCGGACGACGACGTTGACCAGCTCCTGTCTGTCAAAGCCGCGGTCCACACAGGTGAACTCCCGTCCGGCGAACTCCACCACGAAATCGCGCATCATCACGCCGTCCAGAATATTGCTTTCGCCGATGAAATCCGCAACGAAGCTGTTGTTTGGCTCGTTGTAGATGTCCTCCGGCGTGCCGATCTGCTGGATGTGGCCCTTGCTCATGACCACGACGGTATCGCTCATGGTCAGGGCTTCCTCCTGATCGTGGGTGACGTAAATGAAGGTGATGCCCGTGGTCTGCTGGATGCGCTTGAGCTCGGTCTGCATCTCCTTGCGCAGCTTCAGGTCCAGCGCGCCCAGAGGCTCGTCCAGAAGAAGGACCTTGGGCTGGTTGACCAGCGCGCGGGCAATGGCCACACGCTGCTGCTGACCGCCGGACATGCTGGTGGGGTTGCGGCGCTCGAAGCCTTTGAGGCCCACCAGTTCGATCATGCTCAGCACGCGGGAGCGGATCTCCAGCTCCGGCAGCTTTTTCAGGCGCAGGCCGAACGCCACGTTTTCAAACACGTTCAGGTGTGGAAACAGGGCGTATTTCTGAAAAACGGTATTGACGGCACGCTTGTACGGCGGCAGATGGGTGATATCCTTGCCGTCAAAAAAGACATTGCCGGATTTTGGCTCGATAAAACCGCCGATGACGCGCAGAGTGGTCGTTTTTCCGCAGCCGGACGGCCCCAGAAACGTAACGAACTCCTTGTCATGGATATCGAGCGAGAGGCCGGGCAAAATGACCTCCCCGTCAAAATCAACAACAATGTCTTTCAAAGAAATGATGGTATTGCTCAACTCATGCATCCCCCTTTGCGGTAATATCCCGGGTATCACCCGGGTCAGCGCCAATTATGCTGCCCCGCAAAAGGTTTGTTACACCGCCGGGAAGGCCCGTTAAAAGCCCCACACACCCGGTGGCTACAGCGGCACATACAACGCCAATGTGTTAAGATGCAACACACAGAAAATATAATACCTGTATACACGACAAATGTCAATAGTAACGGCGAAAATTCTGTGTATTCCCTAACTTTTCGGGCTGAAACGGAGTTATCGGGCCAAAATCCGCAAAATCCTCCCGATTTCTTGCTTATCCTCCCGATTACGGCTTTTCGCGGCGGCGGCTCAGCTTTCGCCGCCCTCTTCAAAATACCGCTGCAGAAACTGCCGCGTGCGCTGCAGCTTCGGTGCGCCGAACACCTGCTCCGGCGCGCCGCATTCCGCCACGACGCCTTCGTCCATAAAGCAGACGGTATCCGAAACATCCCGCGCAAACTGCATCTCGTGGGTGACGATGATCATCGTGCGGCCCTGCTCCTTCAGCTCGCGGATCACGCGCAGCACCTCGCCGGTAAGCTCCGGGTCCAGCGCGCTGGTGGGCTCGTCAAAGCAGAGGATCTGCGGATCCAGCGCAAGGGCGCGGGCGATGGCCACGCGCTGCTGCTGACCGCCGGAAAGCTGCCCCGGGTACGCGCCGCGCTTTTCGTAAAGGCCGACCTGCCGCAGCAGCTCCAGCGCCTTTTCTTCAATGATCTGCTGCACTTCCTTTTTGGTGGAAACGCCCCTGTAACTGCCCTCCTCTTTCAGGGCCTGCGCTGCCAGAAGCTCGGCGGCGAGGGTGATATTTTTTTGCACGGTATACTGAGGGAACAGGTTGAACTGCTGAAACACCAGACCGAAATGCAGCCGGTTGCGGCGGATCTCCTCCTCCCGCAGGGTGACTGCATGGCTGCAGTCCAGCAGGACCTTACCGTCCACCGTGATGCTGCCGGTATCCGGCACCTCCAGAAAATTCAGGCAGCGCAGCAGCGTGGTCTTGCCGCTGCCGGAAGAGCCGATGACGGAGAGCACCTCGCCCTCCTCCATGGAAAGCTGGATATCCTTGAGAACCTGTGTTTTGCCAAAGCTTTTGGATATGTTTTGCACTTGCAGAATGGGCATGTATCTTTCTCCTTAAAACAAAAGGGTATCTTCGTGCAGGAAGTCTTCGGAACGATCACTGGAAGTAATCCAGTTTCTTTTCCAGCTTGCCCAGCAGCACGGTGAGCAGGCCGCTGAACACAAGATAGAACACCATAGTGTAGAACAGAGGCCACATCAGGCCGTCGTTTTTGATGTAGGACTGCGCCGTCCAGATGATCTCGTACACGGCAATGACACGGGCAAGGGAGGTATCCTTGACCAGCGTGATGATCTCGTTGCTCATGGGCGGCACGATGCGCTTGATGACCTGCAGCAGCACCACCTTGAAAAAGATCTGGCTGCGGGTCATGCCAAGAACCTGACCGGCCTCGTACTGGCCGCGGGGAACGCTTTCGATGCCGCCGCGGTAGATCTCGGAAAAATAGCAGGCGTAATTGATGAT
>CAZYRD010000250.1:0-3314 GCA_964649475.1 uncultured Faecalibacterium sp. | reverse complement strand
ATAAGCCATGCCGCGGATGATCTGTCCAAATTGCTTTTCCAGCGTCAGCCGACAGTTCAGAATATCGGCAATGGCTGCATTCGGACTGCCGATACCGGGTGCAATGTGGTTTTCGCCATGAACTGCCACTTCGTTCCCTGCATCCAGAATTGCGGTTTTGATTTCCTCCGCAGTCAGACGTCCATCCACCCCCATAAAGCCGCTGTTGATGTTGAAGGTTCCCTTCAAGCCATATTTGTTTATCACCCCGGCAAAACGCAGATCTGCCCGGACGCCGTCATCATAGCTCAGTGTGACCGCCTTAAATTTCCCCTCGGGAAAACGAAGAAAACAATATCTCATATTGATCTCCATTTCTGTTTTCATAGCAGTGTTTTATCAAACTACAGTCAATCGAATTATTTCAGAAAAAGAACGACCGGATTCAGGGTATATGCCGACGCTTCGACCACCAGCGCGCCGCCCTCGCTGCGGAAGGCAGCACCAGTCCGGGAACCATCCGGCTGCAGCATCTGCACCTGTGAGACAGGTCTTGCACAGACAAGGCGGATCTCCTCGATCGGATCAAGCCCCAGATTGAACAAGGCACAGAACAGCTCATCATTTGGCATGTAAGCTGCTTTCATCAGCATTTCTTCGTCGCTGTCGTAATAGACCGGCAGGTCACCGTACTGCTGCATCAGGCCGATCAGCTGCTGTTTTCTGCTTTCACACAGGAAGGAAAATGCCTCCAAATGATTGAACTGGGTTTTGGTCACACCGCAGAACACAACGGCCGTTCCGCCAAGTGCATTTTTATAAACTGTCACAGCTGGGAAAAGCTCCTTCATCGGGTTGGTTCCAACGCGATGAAAATTCACCGAAACAGTCTTTACTTCGTCATTGATGGGCACAAGCTGACGTGCGCGCACCTGCGCACCACAGTGACCGTATTCAAGCAGCTCACCCGTAACGGTCTCGCCCTGCCACACCTGCGTTTTCACGCCCATCCAGTCCGAAAAGCCACGTTTTTCCAGCCGCTCAGCGACTTCGCCGTCCAGAAATACCGTACCACGGAACATTTCCGTCAGTTCGTCATCTGTAAAGTTTTTATCACCTGCGCCATCCAGGAACGCCGTACCTGTCCTCTTATCCGAAAAATACAGAGGCAAACCAAGACGTTCCAGCACATACAGTGCCCATCCGCTGAACCAGGTATCACCGTTGATACCGAAATCCGGCGCCGAGGACACCGGTATACAGCAGCCGGTCCATTTCAGCGTTGGAGTCAACTCCGCCAACGCCCGATAGAAACCGGCATTCTTAGCAAGGACTTTGCGATATGCTTTACCGCTGTTCGGCTCACAGCCGTTCATGCGGGTGATCCAGTGTTTGGCGCCGGAGGCGCCTTCGAGGATCGTACTTGCGAAGTGGGTGTGCAGCGACTGCGCACCGGTGCTGTATCGGTTCTGCGGGCAGGTGTCCGTTTCGGCCAGAAAGGCGTCCACGTGACCCTGTGCGCGCAAAACTGCGATCTGCGTAGCCGCGCGCTGCATGTGCATGGAAACGAGCCGGGAGTTGACAGGCGTATAGTTGCCGTTATTCAACCGTACAATAACGGGATTGCCTTCGCCGGAAAGCGTCGTCGCTATATCCACTGCTGCTTCGCAGGCGTTGCCAACGCAGCAGAACACCCCCGGCAAAGCGGGATCGACCCGGTCAATGCCCGCACGCATGGCTTTCGCTGCAATACGCAGGGAATCCCGCTGCACCTCAAGGAAAATCCCGCGAAGCCGTGCATCCTCCTGCGTATCGCCCTCCACATGAGCCCGCAGTTCTTCGCGTGTAAGCGAAAGCCCTGCCCGGCGGTTAAACTCCGCCATATGCCGCGGACAGGCACACCCCTTGCCGGCACGGTGGTTCACAAGCCTGAAATCGTCATCCACCATAATGACCTGGGGTTTGTGCGATGCCAGAACCTCCATTGCATGGCTGATATATTCATGGAAGTCTTCATCAAACGGGCAGCAGGTATCGATCTCAACGCCATCCGTCAGATTGACATAGTACTGATACGGTGCGCGCTCGTTCAGGCTGTAGCCGTGCCCGATGGATGCCTGCATGAGAATGCCGTTCGGCACCCCCATTGCACACAGCTTTTCCCGGAAAAGATCGTACTTTTCGCAAAGCTGTTCCGCCTTCGGCACCGGAGGGGTTCCCTCCGGCATCAGCGTCATGGCAAACAATGCGCAATCTGCAACACCCTGTTCGTACTGCTCTTTGATATCCCGACAGATCTCATCCAGCCGATCTGTGTTCAGCGGCATTATGGAATAGTTATACATCCTTACTTTCCTCCTTACGGGGCAATTATCTCCCCGCTCTTATCTTACACAACCCAAACAAATCTGTCAATCCAAACCGGACAACCGATGCTTATAATAGCACAAAACGCCGTTATGCCGTAATGGTCCGGCAAAGTATATTCTCCGCTTTTTCTTGTAACATCAACGAAACTGTGCTATAATTTTTTCGATGATTTGACAGGACTGTTTTGAGGAAAGTATATGAACGCAAACGAATACCAGAAACTTGCCATGACCACTTTGAATCCGGCTCTCAGCAAGAAGGACGTCCTTATTAACAGCGTTATGGGGCTGTGCGGTGAATCCGGCGAAGCCATCGACATTGTCAAGAAATGGCTTGCGCAGGGGCACGAGCTCGACAAAGAACATCTCGCAAAAGAGCTTGGAGATATCGCATGGTATCTGGCGGAAGCCGCAACGGCTCTGGATCTTTCTCTGGAGGATATTTTGCAGGCAAACGTCGACAAGCTGAAAAAACGATATCCGGATGGGTTCGACGCCCAAAACTCACTTGTTCGCCTGCAAGGTGATCTGTAAAGCAACCTTTTTACCGTATAAGCAAAAGCCAGACTGCATATCACAGTCTGGCTTCTTCTTTTACCCGAAAACCTCAACATGATTTCAGGTACAGGTCACAGTAATACCATCTTCGCAGGTATCCACCAAAAGCGTACCGGCCGCCTGTCCGCTGACGATGAGGTCCGCAATGCGGTCCTCCACCTCTTTGCGGATCACCCTCCGCAGGTCACGCGCACCGAACTTGCCGCCCTGCGCTTTTTCGCACAGGACATCCAGCGCGTCCTGCGTCCAGTTCAATTCCAGGCCCTTTTCGCGCATAGGCTCCCGATACTCTTCCAGCATCAGCGCCGCGATCCTGTGCAGATCGTCTTTCTCCAACGGGCTGAAACAGATGACCTCGTCCACACGGCTGAGGAACTCCGGACGCAGGAAATCATTCAACGCTTTCAT
>CAZYRD010000249.1:0-3341 GCA_964649475.1 uncultured Faecalibacterium sp. | reverse complement strand
CAGTATTCGCCCTTCCAGCCGGCGTTGAAATCCGAATCCGCACGGAACTGCATCACGAAACGGTTCCATAAATCCGGCCGCAGCAGCTGGAACTCCTCGATATAACGGATCGCCCCTTCTACAAAACCGGTGTACTTGTAACGGTTCGCCTCATCCACAAAAAAGGTGTCTGTTTTCAGCCGAGGATAATTTGCGGTATTCGGCCGGTAAAACTGGTCTCTCATGACTCTTCTCCTTTATTTTTACTTGTGCATCAAGGTTTTTTCCAGTTTGCAGTTATTCTCTGCAGATACATGGCGTCCAGATCCATACGGCCCGCCTTCAGGTTGCAGGTCCCTTTACGGATATAGATATCCCCTTTTTCGATCTTACTGCCCTTGCCGCAGGTCTCCTTAATGACGTACGGCCGGTTGGTGTTTTCAGCCGAGATCTTGATGTATGCAACCCAACACTCCTCATAACGGAACATCCCGGACTCGATACATACAAACGGCTCGATCGTCTGGCTGATATATGCATCCAAAGTATCTACCGGAATATAGCTCTGCGGGTCGATCCCGACGACCTGCCGGGTCTTATCCTCCACACCGAAGATGATGTACCGGTCCTGTCCGGACAGCAGGTTGGCAAACGCGGCAATGTCTTTTGGAAAGTCGCTGGCGTGCAGCTTTTCATAAAAGTCACGCTTATAGTCCACACGCATGGTTTCGGCACGGTTGCGGATCAGTTCTTCGACCTCTTTCCGATTGGCCTCCATATTTGTTGTCACCTGTCCGGCTCACCTCCTTCAGCTTCCTGCTCCAACCATACCACATCCGGCTTCTTTTTGCAATGTCCGGCCGCAAAAATCGCAGCCGACCATTTATAAAATTCAGCAATCAGTCAAATTCATCAATAGTTTCATTAACAGTCTGCACCCACTGCGTCAGGTTGTCGACATTGCCGGACACCGTGCTGATATCCTTGAGAACAAACTCGCAGGGGGTGTTGTTGCGCTTACAGGCCTCCATTACACGGCGCACCTCAGCGCGCACGGGTTCGGGATCAAAATTCTTCTCTGCCACATAAGCGGGGTTATTCTTGCAGGAGAACACATAATCACCGCCGATATTATCTGCTGCGACATCCGGGTCCGCCCACGGCGTAATGGAAACGCGGCGCAGATTTTTAAAGCGGCGCAGGTTGTCGATTTTGCGGTCAAGCGGTTCGCAGCAGCCATAGTAGCCAAGGCCGCAGCGATCAAACAGGCGCTGCGTATACTGCAGGTCGAACTCGTCGTGCATATCCGGCGAAACGCTGCAGAACATTTGTGCCATAGCGCGGCACCACACGTTTTTCGCGGTGGCCTTTTCCCCCGGTTTCACCGCAAGCTCATCCACCAGCGCAGGCGTGCAATGCAGATAGTAAACCTCCGATTCCAGCAAGCCGAGCTTCTCCCACTGCTCGATCTGACTTTCGTGGATCTGCGTCCATTTTTCAATACAGGCATGCATGAATTCCGGACGGTCGTACAGATCGTACAGGCAATTTTCCACGCCGTGATACCGGGGGATCTGGTCCCACGCCGCCATGTACAGCTGATGGCCGACCCGCTTTGTCGGCATCAGGCCGCCGAACACTTTGCCTGCAAACTCTTCCTGTGCATCGGTTTCGGCCTCATTGAGGGAATACTGCGGAATCCTGATCTTCGCAAGATCCGTTTCATCTCTCAGCACGTCATGATACTCGTGCGCCTTGATGGCGCTGCCGGAGATCGAATCGATCGTACTTTCGTCAACCTCAATGCCAAGGGGTGTGGCACGGAAGCTTTTATGAACCGGGAAATACGGCGGTGCAATATAATCGCCGCGGAAATACCTGCATTGGTACAGAAAGCTGCGCAGCTCCCATTCCAGCGCGCGGGCACGGCTGCCCTCGCATTGCAGGCGCAGCTCCTCCTGCGTATCCAGCTCGCCCCAGGGAACCTCAAAGACCAGCACCGGCGGCCGCACCTGCTGCAGAGCATTCAGTTTGCGATACTCTTTTTCAATTTGCCTTGCACGGCCTGCCAGCGCTTCGGCGGCATAGGCTTCGGCCAGCGGACGCAGAATTTCAATATCTTTTACAGTGTATTCCATATTCAGCACCTGCCTTTTCTTCTTTGGGCGAAACATATCGCTTTTTCAGTATAGCAAACCTGAAAATAAATTTCAATCGTACCGTCGAAGATATTCTTTCAAGCGGGTGTTTTTTGTACACACACCGCACAATACCGCCAAAACTGCCGAATATTTACATTTCTATGCAAAATAAATATCCTCCGGCATAACCAGAGGACATTTTCTGGTGGAGCTGAGGGGGGTCGAACCCCTGTCCGAAAAGAAATCTACGGGAGTATCTACGGGTGTAGCCTATCTACAGGATTCCCCTCCCGTCAAGCCGGTAAGCAGGCCGACGGTACGGTAGCTGATATATGCGTGACGTTCCGCACAGCTTTGGAACGTGCACGTGCACCACATAAGATGATGCCCCGAGCCGGGCCTGTGGTCGTCCCGGGCAGGACAGCTGCCTAATCAGGCAGCGACAGCAAAGTTATTGTTGTCAGTTATTGTTTTTGAAGCTTTTATAGTGGGGCCTCACCACTACCCGCTGCTACCGCTTCTCTCTCCCCGTCGAAGCCAATACAGCCCCTTATATCTGAAACGGCGTTTTGCCGGTTCATTCTTTGTTATTCGCTTACTGTGCGTTGCGCTCCTTCATAGCACGCTCAGCGTCGCGCTTTGCACTGCGTACCGCGGCATCCGCACGCTTGTCGTAAAGCTTTTTACCTTTGCATAGGCCGACACTCACTTTTACCCGACTGCCTTTGAAATACATCGAAAGCGGGATCAGTGTCTGGCCCTGCGTTTTGATCTGCTGCTGCAGACGGCGGATCTCCTTTTTGTGCGCCAGCAATCTGCGCACGCGCATCGGATCTTTGTTGAAAATATTTCCTTTTTCATAGGGACTGATATGGCAGCCCAGAAGGAACATCTCGCCGTCCTTGATGTCGATCCAGGAATCCTTCAGGTTCACTGAGTGATTTCGGATGCTTTTGACTTCGGTGCCGACAAGCTCAATTCCGGTCTCCAGCGTTTCCAGTACAAAGTATTCGTGATGTACCTGACGGTTGACGGCTACCGTTCGGTCATTCTGCTTTTTTTCCACGGCAGCCACCTCCATTCAGCATTTTCAGAACCGGTTTATATATTTTATACACTAAATTATATTTTGTCAAGTGCCTCCGTCAAAAAGCATCCTGTTCCCTTGTAGGATTACAATTGATATGTTACAAAGATTGAAAAATAAAAGATGACGGATGG
>CAZYRD010000248.1:0-3359 GCA_964649475.1 uncultured Faecalibacterium sp. | reverse complement strand
GCCTGCATTGCGCGATAAGCGGTATCCCGCATACTGCGGCTGACGCGGATGGCGTTGTTGTCCCGCAGATAGCGGCGGATCTCGCCGATGATCATCGGCACAGCGTAGGTGGAAAAGCGAACATTCTGGCTCACGTCGAAGTTGTCGATGGCCTTCATCAGCCCGATGCAGCCGACCTGGAATAGATCATCCGCATTCTCGCCCCTGGACGCAAACCGCTGGATGACGCTGAGCACCAGCCTCAAATTTCCCTGCACAAACTCATCCCGGGCGGCCTTGTCCCCCGCATGGACGCGGGGAAAGAGCTCCATCATCCGCGCCTGGGACAGCACCGGGAGCTTCGAGGTATCCACGCCGCAGATTTCCACCTTGCCGTATGCCATGCCATTGTACCTCCGTTTGTTGGATGTACAGAGTATGGCACGGGGAACGGCTGGGTAAACGGAGGCGGCAAAAGCACCCCGGATTCGGCAAAGGAATTGACTTCCCATGCGAATTATGCGATAATATATGTACACATCCCGACAGACAAAGGGAGGACAATTTCATGCGACGTATACTTGCTTGTATTCTGGCGCTGTTCCTGCTGTGCCCGGCTTTTGCTTCGGCGGAAGCAGCGGAGGCAACTTCTGCGGGCGTATCCAATTCCCTGGAAGCTCTCCTGCAAAAGGGAGCGCAGTACGTCAAGGACGGCGATTATGAGTCTGCCGCCATCTGTTACGACATTTCGCTGAAGCTCTCGCCAGATGACCCCATCGTGTACGCCTTCATGGCGGACATGCATTTCGCCCAGGAGGATTATGAATCCGCCCTGTCCTGCGCGGAGCAGGCCCTCGCGCTGTCCCCTGCGGACGGCACGCTCTACCTCCTCAAGGCGCTGATTCTCTTCCATGCCGCCCAATTTGACGAGGCAGAGCTGGCCCTGCGCTATGCAGAGATCTGCGGCGCTGCCCCCAGCGGCGAGTTATACGTGGAGGCTGCCTTGGCCTATGCGGACAGCGGCTACTACATCAAGTGCGTGGAGATGTTCGACAAGGCGGACTTTGCCCTGTGGTGGACGGAGCATAGCGAGCTGTACGGGCGTGCCCTCATCCGCTCCGGCAATCCCGAACGTGCCAAGCAGCTGGGACTCAGCACGCAGGGTGCAAAAGATCCTGCGCTGGCCGAGGCCATCTTGCAGGGCAAGACAATCTCCCTCTCCCCTGTGACGGAGGACATTACGGGGTATCCCGTGTTTGTTTCCGCTGCCTATGCCGAGGAAAACAAGGAGAATGCTGCTTCGGTGGGCATCACCCCCGTTCCCACCGACGACGGTCTGCGCTGCTATATGACCGCCAATCTGGCAGAGGCGGGCTTCGACGGAGACGCTGCGCTTGTGTCCACCTCCCCCTCCGGCGAGGTTCGTCTGTACTACCTTGAAGGCACACTCGCTGTTGTCCAGCGCAGCGAGATCACGCTGCTCTATCCGAACTATGCCCGCGGTGAGCATGACGAAGAATATGCAGCATATACCCTGAGATACTGGGAAGGCTTCGCTACAATGCTGGAACAGGACAGCATCACCTGGTCGCCGGACGAACGCTACTTCGCCATTACATTCCCCACCAAAACGATCTCGAGGGGCCAGATGTTCGACCTCATTCTGGCAGACACCTGTACGGGCGAAGTGTTCCTTGCAGAAGCCACGCCCAACAAGCTGACGAAAGACGGAGCAATGGGTGCTATCTCTGCCGTTTTTGACGAAAACAGCAAAAATGTGTATTACCTGGTCTTTGGCCAAATCAGCGAGGATTCCCGCTTCGGCATCAGGCGGTACAATCTTGCCACCGGCACCACCGAGCTGCTGACCGACACAGGAGAAATTTTCGTTGACCGCGCCCGTATTTGCCTGGACGAGGACGGCAGCATCCGTGCCGTGACCGACACAAATCAAGGGAATGCACATACTGGTATTATCACCTTTGCACAAACCGATGGTGAATGGAAGTATAGCGTTTCTCCATTCACAAACAACCGGATGTATCACTATCCCGTCCGTTACCTGTACTCCGCCAACAGCTGCGCAGAGCTGCTGCTGAATCAATTTTACTCCGGCGTCTATTACATGACCCTGACTAGCGATGCCCATGATCTGCCCGCCGACAACATTGCAACCTTTCTGCCCATAGAGGGCAATAAGGCCGAGCAGATCACCGTGGACGATTCATCCATGGCCGTCCACGTCAAGGCGACAGTTCCTGACGGCTATCTTGCCGGGAATACATATTCTGAGTATTCCCCCTGGCTGAACATCCTCAACGCCGAGCTTTCCCCGGACGGGTATTATGTGCTGATTTTGGCTAGCCGCATTCTACAGGATGGCAACGGGCCCGATGTGGGGCTGTATCTGCTGGACATCGACACGCAGCAGTTCACCCGCCTGGCCCTGCCGGAGGATATGGCACTTGCTACCGCAGCGCGCCTCGTCTCAACGTCTAACCTTTGGATCTCTTGGATGGGCAATGACCGTATCGTTGTCCCGACCGAAGAAGGCAACATGGTTTGCAGCATTGAAATCAAGTAAAGCTGTGTGCGTACGACGAATTCTCCCCATCCCCTCTTAACCACCAGGAAAGTTTTCATCCTAACGTTCGATTGCAAGTTCCGCCAATTTATGCTACCATCAGTATGACAAAGCGCTTTGTACATCCATCATTTGGAGGTATGTACCATGAATTTGGGAAACAAAATCCTGGAACTCCGCAAGCAGAAGAACATCACACAGGAGGAACTCGCCGCTGTTCTGGGGGTAACTCCCGCCGCTGTGTCCAAGTGGGAGAACAACTATACCTTGCCGGACATCCTGATGCTGGGTGCGCTGGCGGATTTCTTTGCCATCACCACCGACGAGCTGCTGGGCAGGGCCAAGTCGCTCCGCTATGCAGTAATTGCTGCCCAGACCACCGCCCTGGGCCAGAAGGTCGCAGACATCGCCAAGGAATACGGCATCCTCGCCCGCAGCATCCACACGGATTACGAGGAGGCCAAGTCTGCCGTCAGCGCAGACGGAAGCATCCAATACCTGATCTCCTGCTACACCAGCGGCGTCTTCTACGGCGGACACGACCAGGCAACTGGATTGGTCAGCGTCGCTGCCACCGAGAAGGATATTCTGATCAGCATCCGACAGGTTTTTGAGAAATATGTGAAGGATTAAACTAATTCCCAGCAACATCAAGCATCCATAACAACAGCCGCCGGAATTTTTCCGACGGCTGTTTTACGCTCACGACGACTGCTTCATCATCTCCCCATGCAGCCTTTGCAGAATCCGCTTTTCCAGCCTACTGATGTAGCTCTGGCTGATGCCCAGCACGTCG
>CAZYRD010000247.1:0-3373 GCA_964649475.1 uncultured Faecalibacterium sp. | reverse complement strand
CGTGGGCCGGCGAATCAAATTTGACGGAGCTGTTGCAACTTTGCAACAGCTCCTTTTGATGCAACCGTTTTGTGTGGAGCGATGCTGCGTTTTTGCTGCGGGCAGAACTCATTCCTCGTACAGGCCGTAGGCCTCCAGCATGGCTTTGCCCATGGTGTGCAGCAGAGCAACGGCGCCGCGCTTGACCTCCAGCGGCGGCTGGAACAGGCGGTCGTGCTCCGGCACGGGCGCGTCAAACCGGCGCAGGCCCATAAAATTATCCGCTTCAAAGGTGAAAGGCCCGGCAAAGTGTATATCGCGCAGGGCGCGCACCACGGCGTCAAAATCCAGCGTGCCGCAGTAGGGGGCAAGATGCTGGTCACCGATGCCGTTGTTGTCGTGGATGTGTACCGCTTTCAGGTTTTTGCCCAGCGTGGTCAGCTCGGCGTACTGGTCGGCGGCCTCCATGTGTGCGTGGCCCACGTCCCAGCAGGCGCCCGTCAGCGGGTGGTTGTCAATGGCGAGATATTCGTTCATCTCCTGCGCGGTCATGTAAAAATACTGTCCCTGCATGTTGATCCTGGTGCTGTTTTCGATCAGCAGATTGACATTGTGCTTTTCCATGTCGGAATAAAACGCCCGGAAAAATTCCAGTGTCTCGGCAAAATAGGCATCCTTGTCCTGCGGGTACTGCAGCCGGGGCGTAAAGCCGGAATGCACCACCAGCGTGGGGATGCCCAGCATGCCGCAGGCTTCGATGGAGCGCCGCGTTGCCAGCATGCCGGCCTTATGGTCGGCGTCGGGATCCATGGGGTTGTAGTTGGGCGAATGTGCCTGCACAAAATCAAAGCCCAGCGCGGCGGCAGCTTCGCCTGCGGCAAAAATCTCCCGTTTCCAGTCGTCGCCCATAAAGGTACAGCCCGGGCGCAGCACATTGTAAAAGCTGTAATCCAGATGGGTGAAGCCGGTGCCTTCGTAACAGCGCACGGCCTCGGCGGAGGTGGGAACAAAATGCGGATAGAACTCCCCCAGCGTAGTGGCCAGCTTCATGGTATGCTCCTTTTAAAAAACAGGACCGGCCCGCAGAAAAAACTCTCCGGGCAGGTCCGTGGTATTTATTCTTTGCTCAGTGCCTGTCGGCAGGCGTCGCAGATGCAGCTGCCGCGGAACTCCCGCAGCTCCTTCTGCGAGCCGCAGAAAACACAGCTGGGGCGGTGCTTTTTCAGCACGACGGTGTCGCCTTCGGTGTAAATTTCCACCTCGGCGCGGTCATCCAGCTCCAGCAGGCGGCGAAGCTCCGCCGGCAGTACAATGCGGCCCAGATCATCCACTTTGCGTACGATACCTGTTGATTTCATCGTAATACTCCTTTCGGGTCATCGGAAGAAAGGTACAGACAGGGTACTTGTTCTGTGTTTTGGGCTCAAAGCTGCATAAAGCCGGCTTTGCGGTACACCTTGCTCAGCACACGGTCGGCAATGGCATTGGCGTGGGCGGCGCCCTCTTTCAGTACGCCCTCCAGATAAGCCTTGTCCGCAAGGATGCGCTTGTATTCCGCCTGAATGGGGGAAAGCTCGGCGATGACGCTTTCGGCAACGGCGGCTTTGAAATCGCCGTAGCCCTTGCCGGCAAATTCAGCTTCAATGGCGGCAAAGTCCTTGCCGGTCATGCAGCTGTAAATGGTCATCAGGTTGGAAACACCGGGTTTCTCGTCGGGGGCATAACGCACCTCGCCGTCCGAGTCGGTGACGGCGCGCTTGAATTTGCGCAGAATGGCGTCCGGCTCGTCCAGCAGAAGAATAAAGGCGTTGGCGTTCTCGTCGGATTTGCTCATCTTCTTTTCCGGCTCGGCAAGGCTCATGATCTTGGCACCGGCCTTGGCAATGTAGGGATCGGGTACGGTAAAGGTGGGGGAGTACTGATTGTTGAAGCGCTGGGCAATGTTGCGGGCAAGCTCCAGATGCTGCTTCTGATCGGCGCCCACGGGCACCAGATCGGCATTGTAAACCAGAATGTCCGCTGCCATCAGCACCGGATAGGTGAACAGACCGGCGTTGACGTTGTCGGCGTGCTTGGCGCTCTTGTCCTTGAACTGCGTCATGCGGCTCAGCTCGCCGAACTGGGTGTTGCAGCTCAGCACCCAGGAAAGCTGGCTGTGGGCGGGCACGTGGCTCTGCACAAACAGCAGGCTCTTGGCGGGATCGATGCCGCAGGCAAGCAGCAGCGCAACGGCTTCGCGGGTCATGCGGCGCAGGTCGGCGGGGTTCTGGCGCACGGTGATGGCGTGCAGATCGGCCACCATATACAGGCACTCGTAATCATCCTGCAGCTGGCCCCAGTTGCGCACAGCGCCGATGTAGTTGCCCAGCGTAAACGTACCGGTGGGCTGAATGCCGCTTAAAATTCGCTTTTTCTTTTCCTGTTCCATACGGGAACACATCCTTTCTGTTATCATCCGTGATGATGGTTCGCATATACTATAACACCATTCGCGCAAATTGTCAAATATTTCCAGAAAATGGTCGAAATATTGCGAAAGAAAAAACCGGGGCTTCCGGCGGCGCGGCAGCAGAGCGGCAACAGGGCTGCGGCGGTGCAAAAAGGCGGTGCCGAAACGCATCGCCCAATTGACAAATCGGCCTTGCCGCTGTACAATATATAAGATAATATACTCGGCCGTGCGGTGTTTGCCAAACGACCGGCACAATACGTTTTTCGACCATACAAGGAGAATCAAAATGTCTGAGAAAAAGACCCGTACCCGCTTTGCTCCCAGCCCCACGGGATATATGCATGTGGGCAACCTGCGTACCGCCCTGTACACCTATCTGAAAGCCAAAAGCGACAACGGCACCTTCATCCTGCGCATTGAGGATACCGACCAGGAGCGCTATGTGGAAGGCGCCGTGGACATCATCTACAACACCCTGCGTCAGTGCGGCCTGACCTGGGACGAAGGCCCCGACATCGGCGGCGACTACGGCCCCTATGTCCAGAGCGAGCGCATGGGCATTTTCAAGGGCTATGCCGAGCAGCTGGTCAAGGCCGGCAAGGCCTACTACTGCTTCTGCGATGAGGAGCGTCTGGAAGAGATGCGCATCATCCAGAAGGCCAGCGGTCAGGTGCCCCACTACGACGGCCACTGCCGCAACCTGAGCGCCGAGGAGATCCAGGCCAAGCTGGACGCCGGCGTTCCCTACGTCATCCGTCAGCGCATCCCCGAGGAAGGCACCATCGGCTTTGACGACGTGGTCTACGGGCATATCGAAGTGGACGTCACCACGCTGGACGACCAGATCCTCATCAAAACCGACGGCATGCCCACCTATAACTTTGCCAACGTGGTGGACGACCATCTGATGGATATCACCCACGTCATCCGCGGCAAGGAGTA
>CAZYRD010000246.1:0-3401 GCA_964649475.1 uncultured Faecalibacterium sp. | reverse complement strand
GGGCATGAAGTTGTAGCAGATGACCTTGACACCGAACTTGGACAGGTTGCGGATGGTCTGCTTGTAGTTTTCGATGTAGGCGTCGCGGGTGGGCAGGCCGATCTTGATGTCGTCATGGACATTGACGGATTCCACCACGTCCATGTTGAAGCCGTACTCATCCAGCTGCTTTTTGACCTCGGCGATCTCCTCCACTTCCCAGACCTCGCCGGGCATCTTGTGGTGCAGCGCCCAGACGATGCTGGTGACGCCGGGGATCTGCCTGATGTCGGACAGCTTGATGCTGTCGTTACCCTCGCCGTACCAGCGGAAACCCATTTGCATTGGCATTTCTTTTTCCTCCAAAATCTATTTTTCCTGTTTTAAATTCCGAAATAACGCACCGCGTTGTTGTAACAGATGTCGCTGACCAGACCGCCCACGGTCTCGAAATCGGCGGGGTATTCGCCGTTTTCCATCCAGCCGCCCAGCAGGTCGCACAGGATGCGGCGGAAGTACTCGTGACGGGTGTAGCTGAGGAAGCTGCGGGAGTCGGTGAGCATGCCCACAAAGTTGCCCAGAATGCTGAGCTGGGCAAGGCTGGTCATCTGCTCGCGCATGCCGGGGTTGTTGTCGTTGAACCACCAGGCGCTGCCGTGCTGCAGCTTGCCGCGGGCTGCGGTGCCCTGGAAGGAGCCGATGATGGTATCGATAAAGGCGTTGTCGCCGGGATTGAGGCTGTACAGGATGGTGCAGGGCAGCTCGTCGGTGAGGTTCAGCGCGTTGAGGGTGCGGGCCAGAGCCACCTCGCCGCCGGCGGGGCCGATGCAGTCAAAGCCGGTATCGGGGCCCAGCTTGTTGAACATGGCGGCGTTGGGGTTGCGCATGCAGTTGTAGTGCAGCTGCATCACCCAGCCCAGACGCTTGTACTCGCGGCCGCAGTGCAGCAGCAGCGCGGTCTTGTAAGCCTCGGCCTCGGCAGGGGAGACGGCCTCGCCGGAAAGGCCCTTGCGCAGGATGTCCTCCAGCTCCTCGGCGGAGGCCTCGCGGTAGACGGGGGCGTCCAAACCGTGGTCGCTGGCGCGGCAGCCGCAGGCGGCAAACTTTTCCATGGTGACGGTCAGCGCCTTTTTGACGGCGCCGATGCTGTCGATGGTGACGCCGGAGGCCTTCTCCAGCTGCCAGACGTACTCCAGCCAGCCGGCCTTGTCAATGTTGAGGGCCTTGTCCGGGCGGTAGGAGGGCGCGACCACCGTCTTCATGGTGTCGTCCTCCGCCAGCTTTTTGTGCCATTCCAGCGTGTCGATGGGGTCGTCCGTGGTGCCGACGAAGGCCACGTTGCTCATGGCGATCAGCCCGCGGGCGCCCATGCCCGGCTCGGCCAGCTTTTTCTCGGCCAGATCCCACACCTCTTTGGCGGTGGCGGGGCTCAGGATGCCCTCATAGCCAAAATATTTTTTCAGTTCCAGATGGCACCAGTGGTACATGGGGTTGCCGATGGCGCGGGGCAGGGCCTCGGCAAATTTTTCAAACTTCTCCCAGTCGGAAGCGCCGCCGGTGATGTAGTACTCGTCCACACCGTTGGAGCGCATCAGGCGCCACTTGTAGTGGTCGCCGCCCAGCCACACCTGCGTGATGTTGGCAAAGCGCTTGTCCTCGTAGATCTCTTTGGGACTGACGTGGCAGTGGTAGTCCACAATGGGCATACCGGCGGCGTACTCGTGGTACAGCCGTACGGCGGCGGGCGTGGTCAGCAGAAAATCCTTGTCCATAAACGGTTTCATAGGCGGAGCTTCCCCTTTCAGAGTTTGGTTGTTTATTTGTAGTATATCATCAATTATTTGCAATGATAATTGCATTACTTGCTTGACGCATTGCAAAAGTTGTTGTACTCTATAAGAGGATAACAACAGTATGTGCAAAGGAGGCGGCTGCAATGCGGGAACGGGTACAGCGCTTTGATCCGCGGCAGGAGATGCGCCGCCCTGGGTTTGAGGTATTTTATTACCGCGACCCCAGCCCGGGCAACGTGGAGGTACACCACCACGATTTTTACGAGGTCTATTTTTTCCTGAACGGTCAGGTGGAATACTGGGTGGAGGGCCGGGTCTACTCTCTGGAGCCCGGCGACCTGCTGCTGATCAACCCGATGGAGCTGCACCGCCCCATCGTGGGGGAGGGCGGCCTGTACGAGCGCATCGTGCTTTGGGTGGACCGCGCATGGCTGGAGAGTTTTTCCGACGAAAACGCCAGCCTGACCCGCTGTTTTGACGGTGCGCTGACCAACCGCAGCAACCTGCTACGGCCTTCGGCCCGGCAGCGGGCAGCAGTGCGCAGCCGTCTGGCAGAGCTGGTACAGGAAAGCTACGGCGACGGCGGCTATGCCGGTGCACAGTACGCCACGGCGGTGCTGCTGCAGTTTATGGTGGAGCTGAACCGTATGGCCCAGCACACCGAAACACAGAGCAGCGCCCCCGCCCAGCCTGCGCCGCTGGTTTCGCAGGTGCTGGAATACATCAGCACCCATTACAGCGAGGAGCTTTCTCTGGAAAGCCTTGCCCAGCGGTTTTTCGTCAGCAAATACCATCTTTCTCACGAATTCGGCCGTGCGGTCGGGGTGGGCGTGTACAGGTACATCATGCTGAAGCGCCTGCAGATGGCCAAGCAGATGCTGGCCGGCGGGCTGCCGCCCGGCGAGGTATGCACCGCCTGCGGCTTCCGGGACTACACCAATTTTTTCCGTGCGTTCCGCGCCGAATACGGGGTGAGCCCCCGGGAATTTGCCGTCGTGGAAGAGCGCTGAAAGGCTTTTGCCGCACCAAAAACAGCCGGTTTGCCGCACAATGGCATACCCTTATATATTATAGTATAAAATAACCTGTTTTCCAATTGCTTTCGCCGGTTTCGCTGCCGATTTGGCTAAACGCACACATGAAACCTGTTCTCTTTGCACAATATACACAAAAGAGGAGCGTGCTTCCCGGCAGAAGCGCGCTCCCCTTTTGTACAAGAAAGGATGTGTATAAAAATTGGAAGTAAGTCGGTTGGAGACGTTTTGCATGCCGGACAGCTTTGACTGCAGGCATCTGTGCATGATGTGCGGGCATATTCAACCGGCGGCCGGCTGTTTTGACACCCTTGCACGAAAACGTTTTCAGCGGCTTTAGTATACCACTTTTTCCGTTAAAATCAACAATTATCCTGCAACAACTTTATTCATAATGTCAGGCTCGTTTTGTGCGCAATCCACAAAGCAGCCAATTTTTTCACCTTTTTGTTTCCCATGGGAGGACAATTTTCCCGATTTGACAAAATCTTGACAAATTCAAAAAAACGCCGGGCAAACCCCTTGATAATCGCGGCAAAAAACAGTATAATAATCTGGGTACCAATGATATTAAAAAACAAAGGAGAGATCATCA
>CAZYRD010000245.1:0-3463 GCA_964649475.1 uncultured Faecalibacterium sp. | reverse complement strand
GAAGGGCTTTATGTGGCCTCCTTTGCTTCCGAATGCGGTGTTCGTGAAACGGTACGCATCGATGGAGAAGTGTGTATGACAGCGGCAGACTATGTTGCTGCACGGCACTACGAAGACGCAGTTTGCTACGCCTTTTATCCTATCGACCGGCATATGGATACCGGTATCCATCAGATTTTTCTGGTGCCGGAAAAAGTGCCGACCGTGCCGTTCCGGGCAATGCTTCCCAAAAACAGCAAACGGGTTCTGGCCGCAGGCCGCTGTATCAGCGCAGACAGAGATACGCAAAGTGCGGTACGCGTCTGCGCACCCTGTATGGCAATGGGGCAGGCGGCCGGTGTCGCTGCTGCGCTTGCCGTAAAACATGGCGCTGCATTGACGGATATAGATTATACCGAACTGTGCGACGGTCTGCGAAAAATCGGTGCAGTTGTCCCTGAAAAATAATCCGGTTTACAGGATAACAAATCTGCTATACTTATATTGCGTAAAACATAGTAGTCCCCTGCATTGTCATAAGATGACAGGGGAGGGGATGTATCTTGGAACGCCTATATGATATTTTGATGCTGGTATTGGTGCTGATTATTCTGGTACTGCTGTTTCGGGTGGCGTTAGGTATTCATGTACAGGCGACAGGCTTTACAGGAGAACTGCCGCCGGATCTGCGTGTTTAGAGTGCTGAATACCGCAAAAGCAACAAAATGGACTGAGATGGAATGAACGATGAAAGAAAAGATCAAAACGGTATACGTTTGCACAAACTGCGGAGAAATCTCGCCCAAATGGATGGGAAAGTGTCCCTCCTGCGGCGAGTGGAATTCTCTGGTGGAAGATGTAATCAATATGGAGGCACCGGCAAAAGGCGCGTCTGTTTTGACAGGCGGACAACGTCGCATTCAGACCACTGGACTGGATATCATCAGCGAGCAGGATGAAGAAGCGCGTATTCTTACGGGTATTTCCGAGCTGGATCGCGTTCTCGGCGGCGGCATTGTTATCGGTTCCGTTGTACTGCTTGGCGGCGAGCCTGGCGCGGGCAAATCCACATTGTTGCTGCAGATTTGCGGTAAAATAAGCGAACAGCTGGAGGTTCTGTATATTACAGGCGAGGAATCGATCCGGCAGATCAAGCTGCGTGCTGCGCGTCTTGGCGTGCAGGGGAGCGGGGTACAGGTGGCCGCTGAGAATGACGTGGACGCCATTTGCCGCCTGATTGAAGAAATGCAGCCCGGACTTGTTGTGATCGATTCCATTCAGACGATGCATACAACAAGTGTGGCGTCGTCCGCGGGCAGCGTATCACAGGTAAAAGAGTGCGCAGCAAAGTTGCTTTCGGTGGCCAAAAGCTTGGAGATTCCCACGTTTATTGTCGGGCACGTCAATAAAGATGGTGCGATCGCAGGTCCGAAGGTCATGGAGCATATTGTGGATACGGTACTGTATTTTGAAGGCGACCGTATGCTGCCGTACAGGATTCTTCGCGCAGTTAAAAACAGGTACGGCTCCACCAACGAGATCGGCATGTTTGATATGACCGGTCGCGGGCTGCAGGAAATCGATAATCCTTCGGGGCAGCTTCTGGAGGGCCGTCCCATTGGTGTAAGCGGCAACTGCGTTGCCTGCACGATGGAAGGCACACGCCCGATCCTTTCGGAAGTGCAGGCGCTGATCACCAAAACCGGTTTTGGCACACCCAGACGTGCGGCTTCCGGTTTTGATTTCAACCGAATGAATCTTTTGCTGGCGGTGATGGAAAAGCGCGCAGGATTTTATATGGGGAATCTGGATGTGTACATCAATATCGTTGGAGGACTGCGTCTGGACGATACCGCATGCGATCTTGCGTTTTGTCTTGCGGCCGTATCCAGCATACTGGACCGTCCGGTTGGCGATGATGTTGTAGCCATCGGCGAGGTCGGTCTGGGCGGAGAGATCCGCTCGGTAAATCATCTTGAGCAACGTGTAAAAGAAGCGGTTCGTATCGGTTTCCGAAAGATAATTGTGCCAAAGCACAGCATAGGTCAGCTGAACCTTAAAGAATATCCGGGCGTGGAAATTGCCGGTGCAAGCTATCTGAAACAGGCTATCGAAAAAATTTAATTGTAAATCAAAAAACTCTTCGGTGATGAAAACGGATTCAGCCGAAGAGTTTTTGTTTATTTACGGTTCGAATAAAATGATGAAAAGAGAATAAGTTGGGGGCATACGTCATGTTTACGATTGACGCAATTTCGCTAAATAAAAGTTTAGCGAAATTTAGGTGGGCGAAAATTCACCACAGTGCCTTGTTTTGGTGAAGCACAGCCGTCGAAAGCAATTTTATGCTTTTGAACAATGAATTGGTAAGTAAGCAGTATTGCCTGAAATTCGAACCAATGAGTCATTCCGCTGTTCAACAAAATGCGTGCTGCAAAAATACAGTGCGGCCCGTCTGAGCCGCACTTGCTTTTTTTCGTTTATGCTGTTATCATTATATTTATCAGTAAGATAAATCCTGCAACATATGTATAGGCTTTACAGGATATTTTTAACAGGTGCAGCTGTCAATGAGTACATATTTGAACATGACGAATCCCAAACGCCGCAAAAATGATTTTTCGGACTGTCCGGAGATTCTGAAGGAGTATTTGTATTATTCTGAAACGATCCGGGCTCTTTCTGCGCGCAGCGTGAACGGATATTATATTGATCTCAGAACCTTTTTTCGCTTTTTGAAGCAGCATAAAGGGCTTGTTTCTTTGGATGTGGATTTTGACAAAGTAGATATCTCGGATGTCGATATTTCATTTGTTAAGAATATAACAAAGTCAGACATCTATGAATTCCTACACTATGTTACCAATGAGCGTGAAAATGCATCCGCGTCCAGAGCGCGCAAATTGTCCAGCATAAAGGGCTTTTTCAAATATTGCACTATCAAACGCGGGTACTTTATTGATGACCCGTGCCAAGGCATTGAAGCGCCGGCACAAGCAAAGCGTTTGCCTAAGCATCTGTCGCTGGAAGAGTCAAAGGAATTGCTGAACAGCGTTCAGTCCGACTTCCCTTCCAGAGATTATTGTATTTTGACGCTGTTTTTGAATTGCGGAATGCGTTTGAGTGAGCTTGTCGGTATGGATTTGAGCGACTGCAAGGATAATACGATCCGTGTGATCGGCAAAGGCAACAAAGAACGCCAAATTTTTTTGAATACGGCCTGCGAGAACGCTTTGAATAGTTATCGGCAAGAGCGTTCCAAAATGCCCAATATTGCCGATGCGGATAAGAATGCGCTGTTTTTATCCAAAAAAACAGGACGCCGCCTCTCCCCTCGCCGCGTTCAGCAGATCGTGGAACGCAGTTTGCAGGCTGCCGGTTTGAGCGATAAAGGATATTCCGTGCATAAATTGCGGCATACGGCTGCCACCTTGATGCATCAGTACGGTCATGTGGATATGCTTGCGCTGAAAGAGGTGCTGGG
>CAZYRD010000244.1:0-3471 GCA_964649475.1 uncultured Faecalibacterium sp. | reverse complement strand
CCACCCTCGAGGCCCGCAAGGCGGTCCTGGCCGATCTGGAGGCCTGCGGTGCGCTGAAGGAGGCCGAACCCCTGAAGCACGACGTCGGCACCTGCTACCGCTGCCACCACACCATCGAGCCGATGGTCAGCAAGCAGTGGTTCGTGCGTATGGAGCCGCTGGCAGGCCCCGCCATCGAGGCCGTCGAGAACGGCACCATCCGCTACGTACCGGAGCGCTTCACCAAAAACTATCTGAACTGGATGAACAACACCCGTGACTGGTGCATCAGCCGTCAGCTGTGGTGGGGCCACCAGATCCCCGCATGGTACTGCGCCGACTGCGGCGAGACCATCGTCGCCAAGGACGCGCCCGCCGTCTGCCCCAAGTGCGGCAGCGCACATCTGGAGCAGGATCCCGATACGCTGGACACCTGGTTCTCCAGCGCTCTGTGGCCGTTCAGCACGCTGGGCTGGCCCAATGAGGACAGCGAGGACCTCAAGTACTTCTACCCCACCAACACCCTGGTCACCGGCTACGACATCATTGGTTTCTGGGTCAGCCGCATGATTTTCAGCGGTCTGGCCTACACCGGCAAGGCCCCCTTTGACACCGTGTGCATCCACGGTATCGTCCGTGATGAGCAGGGCCGCAAGATGAGCAAGAGCCTTGGCAACGGCATCGACCCGCTGGTCGTTATCGACGAGTTCGGCGCCGACGCGCTGCGCTTTATGCTGGTGGACGGTTCCACCCCGGGCAACGACATGCGTTACTCCGACAAGCGCGTCATGGCCGCCCGCAACTTTGCCAACAAGCTGTGGAACGCCACCCGTTTTGTCATGATGAACCTGGACGACAGCTTTGTGCCCGGCCTGCCGGAGGAGTTGGACCTGTCCGACAAGTGGGTGCTTTCCACCCTGAACAACGTGGTGCGCGACGCCACCGAGAATCTGGAAAAGTACGAGATGGGTCTTGCCGCCGCCAAGGTGCAGAACTTCATCTGGGACGTGTACTGCGACTGGTTCATCGAGATCGCCAAGGTGCGCCTGAACAGCGGCGACCCCGTGCAGGCCGACAACGCCCGCAAGGTGCTGGTGTACGTTCTGGATCAGGCCCTCAAGCTGCTGCACCCGTTCATGCCCTTCGTCACCGAAAAGCTGTATCAGGCTCTGCCCGGCAGCGCCGAGACCATTATGACGCAGGACTGGCCCGTGTACACCGATGCGTTCAACTTCGAAAAAGAGGAAGCCGATTTTGAAAAGATCGTGGCGCTCATCAAAGCTGTCCGCACCGTGCGCACCGACATGAACGTGCACCCCGCCAAGCGCACCAGCTTTATCATCGAGACCGCCACGCCCGAGGCTTTCGCCAGCGGCATCTCCTTCCTTGAAAAGTTCGCCTTTGCCACCGAGATCACTCTGGTGGACAAGTTTGAAGGCGACACCAACGGCATGGTGCAGGTCATCACCGAGACCGTCCGCGCCTTTATGCCGCTGATGGAGCTGATCGACCGCGACAAGGAGCTGGCCCGCCTGAACAAGGAGCTGGAGGCCTGCGAAAAGAACATCGCTTCCATCAGCGCCAAGGTGAACAACGAAAACTTCGTTTCCAAGGCGCCGGAAAAGGTGGTCAACGACATGCGCGAAAAACTGGCTGCCGCCCTGCAGAAGAAGGCCGGCATTGAGGAAAGCATCGCCGCGCTGGGCTGAACAACCGAACTTATATGCACAAGCAAACACGGCAGCCGTCATACAGACGACTGCCGTGTTTTTTATGTCTTTTCCGCCTGGGCTTTGTACCAGGCACATCAAAAAATGCCTTTGTTGTATTTAAACTGCGCATACAGCATCAACCCGCAGCCGACAATTATACCGGCCACGGTCAATGCAGAAGCGACCTCTGTCCCCCAGAAAATCTGTACCACGCCCGACACCGTTATGCCCGCACCGATCAGCAGCGTACCCAGCCCCATCAGGCGGCAGTAGGGAAGCTGGTCCTGCTGTGATACCCTGCGGCGATTGTACCAGTGAATGGACGCGATATTGCCTTTCATATTGAATATCCCCAATGCGATCAGCATAACACCAAGTACGCACAGAGGCAAGGTTTGCCGCAGTGCCTCCACGAACATTCCCAAAAAGAGAAATATCGCGGCTGAACCGCCCAGGATCGCCATGAGAATCTTCCTTTTCCTGTTTGCCGGGCATTTCTTCATTGCCGGCGCTTCCCTGATTTCTTCATCCGGCAAAAACGCTTCGGGATCTCTGCCAAAATAGTCCGCCAGAAGCCGGAGCGAATCCTCTCCCGGCATTCCCAGTCCGTTTTCCCATTTAGCAACAGCGGATCTGCTGACATGGATCTCCTGTGCAAGTTTTGCCTGTGTAACGCCTTTTTCCTCTCGCAGTCTTTTTAATTCGGCGCAAAATTTCATAGCCGCACCTTCCTTTCCTGTCTTATTTGTACCACAGTTTCCGCATAAAAGTCCAGTCCGGCGCGTGTTACTTTTTGCAGACGACCTGTTACTTTTGTCCGGACGGATATGTGCGGCGCAACAATATGAAACAGCGAAGACAGGTTGAACTGCAGTTGTTTGTAAGCAACTGCGAAAATATGCGCCGCCGGCGTATATTTTCCCCCGTGGGATTTTAAGGAGTTCTTCATCCACCCGCACCAAAAAAACAAACGGCACACAACAGTGAACCGTTTGTTCTTTTGTGCGGGTGGCGATACAGGATCCTTCTGAAAAAATGCAGCAAGCTCAAGGGCTCAGCGTAGTCCGTAAACAGCACAACGTCCTGTTTTGCACTTTGCTGCCAGTCCGAAAGGCCGGAAATCATGAAAAAACCAACAGGCACATTATCTATATCTGTGGATCAATTACAGTTAAATATATTGGTCGGTCCGCCTAAACAGTATATACGGTATATGGCAGAAAAATTTTAAATTCATTCTTTTAGTGCATCAATAAAAGCAAATAATTTATCAAAACTGCCGTGTGGATAACACGAAATATCCGCATTGTTTTTGTTAATAAGGCAATCGGTAAGCAGAAATACTTTCATACCAAGCTTTTCTGCGACCATATCCTCAGCCACATCGTTACCGACCATCAGACATTCTTCCGGTTTGACCTGCAACTGCTTCAGAATCTCTTTGTAGTAATCGAGATTGGGTTTGCAGTAACGAGAGGTTTCGTAGGTGGTATAAAGCTCAAAATCTTTCGGGTCAAGCCCTGCCCAACGAATACGGCTTTCGGTAGCAACCGACGGGAACAACGGATTGGTTGCAAGTGCAATACGGAAGCCTTTTTCTTTTATGTGCCGAATAAGCTCTGCCGCTCCGGGAACAAATCCGCAAACGTCTTTTATTTTTTGGAAGTCGGTAGCATAGAATTCATCAAACAAATGAATATCGTTTTTCACCGACTCGCCATAGGCTCTTTCAAGAGTATCCCAAAAGACTTCTTCATTTGTTTTCTCACCGTTATTTTTA
>CAZYRD010000243.1:0-3522 GCA_964649475.1 uncultured Faecalibacterium sp. | reverse complement strand
TTATTAAAACCCTGTGAGGGTTAATAACCACTTATAAAAATGTGGTTTTCAAATTCTTATTTGTTGAGATGATTATATCATACCTGATGAAAAACTGCAATCAGGCACAGATCAAATCCGTCACCCGTAGGGCAGCTTCATTCGTTTATATCCGCAAAAGGAAGTACGGCTTGATAGCCGTAATGAAGTTGCGTCCTGCGGATACAAATAAAAAACCGACTTGTCGAAACAAGTCGGTTTTTGG
Organism: uncultured Faecalibacterium sp.; assembly: GCA_964649475.1. Taxonomy (GTDB): domain Bacteria; phylum Bacillota; class Clostridia; order Oscillospirales; family Ruminococcaceae; genus UBA1762. The sequence continues at coordinate 3,278 of CAZYRD010000243.1, read as the reverse complement.
AGGTGCTGACCAGATTTGAACTGGTGAATGACGGTTTTGCAGACCGTTGCCTTACCACTTGGCTACAGCACCATATGGAGCGGGTTACGAGGCTCGAACTCGCTACCTTCACCTTGGCAAGGTGACGCTCTACCAGATGAGCTAAACCCGCATATCTCTTTTCGAGTGCACTTTATTCTACCACATCACGCACCAAAAGTAAAGGGGCAATTTTGAGTTTTTCGCTTTTTGTGAGTATGGCACAAAAGATTTAAACAATCGCGGCCAATGTTTTCCATTTGCAGCAAGTGCGGGTCTCCTCTTTTTCGAAGAGACCCGCCTCTTTTTTCACATCGTCACAAAACGATCTCCGTTTCAAAGCTTTCCGCCGGCTTGCCCCATTCAAAAGGCATTGCCAGAAAATCCGGAATGACTTTTGTAAACATCGAACGGTGGAAAATGTCCTCCTGCGTCAGAGTGATACCGCAGGCGATGAGCTTGGTGTACATCTGCACCGCCACATCATAAAGCGCAGCCTTTGCAGCAGCTGCGGCAGCTTCGTCCGCCGCATTCTCCATGCGATCGTGCAGAAGATGCCACTCGTACAGATCCAGCTGGATCTCACACTGCAGCAGGCGTTTGCTCTGCCGTGCATCCGCCAATGCGCGGGCTTTGGCAAACTCCTCTCTGCCCTTGCGCAGAAATGCCGCGGCGCGTTCCTCATCGCTGCCCTGCGTATCCGGATCCAGGAACAGCACGGACGGATCCGTAAAATTCACGGTTTTCACGTCGTGTGCACAGTTTTGCAGGCGGTCGAAAAAGCTGCGGATATACTTTGCGCCGGAGCCGTAACAGGCTGCCATAAATTCATTGATATGGCACTGGTAGGTCTCCTCGCTCATATAGGGATCCCACAGCAGTTTACCGAACAGATACGCGCGCAGCTCGCCGAACTCGCCGTTGGCGGTCTGGTGGTTTCCCTGTTCAAACACGCCCCGCACGTTGTTATCCGCAAAAAGCTGCACATTCTGCCGCAGTACCCCGAAGTTCGGGAACGGGTTGTGATAGCTGATAAAGCTGGTGGTGTAATCCCAGATATAGATGCGCTTGCACCGCTGCGCCCACTGCCGCAGGTTATCCGCAAAAGTCTCCGAGGCGGTTTCCAGCGGGTAGCTCACGCTGCAGGCCGGCGCACACAGACGGATGATCACGTTTTCCCGCGCATGCAGATCGGCGGTCACCTTGCTGGTGTACGCATATGCCAGCGTATCAATGGCAAGATCGGGATACTCCGGCTGCAGCTCCTCCGCGATGCGGTTCACAAAGGTGAGCAGTGAGCCCATAGGCGTCCCCTGTGCGTCGTCCAGTGCCTTGCAATTCGGGCACTGGCAGCCGCGCGCCCATTCATGGCTGTCATTCTGCGACACCGACGCAATGGTCGAATCAGGGTATTCTTTCAGCTTTCTGCGCAGATTTTTCAGAACGGTCTGATATGTTTTTTCATCGGTAAGACAGGGCTGACGGTCCGTATATTCGCCGTTGATCAGCTCCATTTCGGCAAGCTCGCCCAGCGTATGCACAAAGCCGAGATACTTCTGCCCGCCGCCCCAGGCTGCCGGGATCTCCCCATCATCCACAAGGCCGTTCAGACGCAGTTTGGGCGCCATCAACGGATCCGGACACCAGCTGGTGTTGCGGTACTCAAACAGCGGTTTCTGGCGGATATCGGTATCCGCCGGCATCGACAGAAAATCTGCCCGAGGCAGCAGCTCGCAGTCCTTTGTAAAAAAGCGGCAGCCGAGACGTTCCAGCAGCTCATACACGCCGTACAGCACACCGCGGACACCGCCGTCGATCCACAGGATCCCATCCTGTACCTTGATCCGAAGCTCGTCACTTCCGTATCCGGCCGAATCGGCGCCGACACAGATATCACCGCTTTTCGGCATACCGTAATGCAGCACCGGCACAGTCCCGCACTGAGCACTCAGGCAGCGGATCAGTTCCCCTGTCGCCGTCAGCGTTGTCAATCCCGCATTTTCCGGAACGCAGACGCCGCACACATATCCTGCCTTTTTTATGACAAATTCACCCATTTTCCGATCCTCGCTTTTCTCGGGTTTTGCTGTCGTATTGAAATGCAGCCGCACTCCCTTACACAGTTTCAATATAGCAACGCGGCAACTGTTTGTCAAGAAATAAATCGGCAAGCCTTTGTTCAAAGCTTGCCGATCCAATCTGTAATCTTTTATTTTTTCGTTTCATCCGCGCTTTTTTCAAAATATCTGGAGTACAGCGGCGTTTCGCAAAGCGGGCGGTTCTGCAGGCGGTACGTCTCCGGCTTTCTCTGACTGAAACGGGTCTTACGCATGGAATGCGACGGATAAAAAAGATGAGAATTGTACTGCACGGGAGGCTCACGAAGGATATCCACCTCCGCTGTCAGAACGCCGACAAAATCGCATTTTGCCGCCTTGACGATATTTCCCATATTATCCACAATGCAGCTTGGGCTGCACAAACCGGAATAACTGTCATCAAAGGCGCTCATCGCCGCCGCAATGGTGACGCCGTTCTCATATGCGCGGGAAAGGCCGTATATATTTTCCCATCCCAGCGTGGGGCAGCAGATCAGATCCGCGCCGCCAAGCGCAAGCTCACGCGCCGCCTCGGGGAACTGCATGTCCCAGCAAATCAGCATACCGATGTTGCCAAACTCAGTGGGGAATACATCAAAGCGATCACCAGCACTGACATGCAGCTCCTCGCCCGCGGGAAGATGTACCTTTCTGTGAATACCGACAATCTCACCGTTCCTGTCAAAAAGAACTGCACAATTATATGCTTTGCCTTCCAGCGTGAGCACAAGACCCGCAACAATGTATATGCCGAATTTTTTCGCCGCGGCAGAGAATCGTTGCACCACTTCACTTTCTGTGCCGCCGTACAGATCTTCGTACGCAAACCGGGTATCGCCAAGGGCTGTGTAAAGATTCACTGTCTCAATGGTCACCGCAAGATCTGTTCCCTCTTTTGCAGCCTGCTCAATAAGAGCAAAGCATTCATCCAGTCGTTTTTCCGTATTGTTGCGAAGCACATCCAGCGCAAGAGGCTCATCCCCATAGCCATAGCCTACGCCCATCCACTGCTGTATAATAGAAATTTTCATATTTATATCCCTCCGGCATCTTTCGCTCAAACGCATTATAGCATGATGCCTCAATGATAATCAATGCATTTGGTGATAATCAAAACCACCAGTTGAACTGGTGGTTTGCACAAGCCCTGAAAGGGCATTG
>CAZYRD010000242.1:0-3527 GCA_964649475.1 uncultured Faecalibacterium sp. | reverse complement strand
CAAGCGATTGACGCTGGCATGATGAACGCAGAGATCACCGGCGGCGAATGTCTGGGGACCGGTGAACGGCTGCGCTGCTGCGAAAACACCCGCAGTCTGGCCGGCTATACGGATTTTGAAAGCTTTTACCGGGATTTCATCGCCGAGGCGGACCGCTACACCAAAATTTTCCTGCACAAAATGGATATTTACAGTGCATGGGCGCAGAAGGCCCGGCCCTCCTACCTCATCTCCAGCATGATCGACGACTGTCTGGAACGCGGCCGCAGCATGCACGGCGGCGGCGCCCGCTACCACGACTACGGCGGCGACCATCTGGGCCTGCCCAACGTGGCGGACAGTCTGTACGCCATTCAAAAGGCGGTATTTGAGGAAAAGCTGTGCACGGCCGAAGAGCTGATCGCCGCGCTGAAGGCCAATTTCAAAGGGTACGAGCGGCTGCAGGCGCAGCTGAAGCGCATACCCAAATACGGCGTGAACGACCCCGGCGCCGACGCCATGGCACGCCGTGTGGCGGCGGATTTTGCCGATATGTACCTGACCTACCGCACCCGCTGGGGCGGCAAGGGCAAGCCGGTCATCCTCACCTTTGTCTACGCGCCGATGATGGCAGAGGTTCTGGGCGCCACGGCAGACGGCGGCAGCGCCCACCGGCTGATCGCCCACGGCGTGACGCCGCACTCCTCCTCCATGACCGGCGGCATCACCGCCGCGGTCAACTCCGTCAGCTGCATGCCCAGCGAAAAATTCGCCGGCGGCGCTTCCACCATGTGGGATTTTGACCCCGCATGGGCCACCGAAGAAATCGTCGAGGCGGTGCTGCGCACCTTTGTCGGGGGCGGCGGGCAGATCTTCCAGGGCAACGTCATGCCGCTGCAGACCCTGCTGGACGCGCAGAAGGACCCGGAGGCGCACGCCGAACTGGTGGTGCGCGTGGGCGGCTATTCCGCCCGGTTCGTCACCCTCCCGAAGGAGCTGCAGGAAAGCGTCATCGCCCGGCTGCAGCACAGCTGCTGACCGCACCGTCCGCAGCCGCAAAACGCACTTTCCCGCTTTTTTCACGTAAAAACACGCATTGTATGGAGTGACCCGCCATGGAAGAAAAACGCCTTGTATTCAACATCCAGAAATTTTCCGTCAACGACGGTCCGGGCATACGCACCACCGTCTTTTTGAAGGGCTGCATGCTGGACTGTGTCTGGTGCCATAACCCGGAGTCCAAATCGCCGAAGCCGCAGCTGTTTTTGAACAGCCGCCTGTGCGTGGGCTGCGGGGCCTGCCTTTCCGCCTGTGCCAAAGGTCTGCACGGCTTTGAAGCGGACGGCCGCCACGCCATCGACCGCGGCCGCTGCACCGCCTGCGGCGCCTGTGTGGACGCCTGCGTGGGCGCGCTGGAAATGAGCGGCGCCCCCATGACGGTGGAGGAGATCCTTGCCGAAGTGATGAAGGACAAGGCCTTCTATGACAACTCCGGCGGCGGCATGACCGTCTCCGGCGGCGAGCCGCTTTTCCACCCGGCATTCACGCTTTCGCTGCTGAGAGCCGCTAAGGAAAAGGGCCTGCACACCTGCATCGAGACCTCCGGCTTTGCCGACTGGGCGGACGTGGAGGCGCTGATCCCCTATGTGGATCTTTTTCTGTGGGACGTGAAGGAGACGGACGCCGCACTGCACAAGCAGTACACCGGCGTGGACAACGCCCGCATACTGGAAAACCTGCACAGGCTGGATGCCGCCGGCGCAAAAATGGTGCTGCGCTGCCCCGTCATCCCCGGCTGCAACGACCGTGCCGGACATTTTGCCGCCATTGCCGCGCTGGCTAACAGCCTGCAGAACGTCCAGCGCATCGACGTGGAGCCCTATCACCCGCTGGGCAGCAGCAAAAGCGCCGCCATCGGCGAAAGCTACGCGCTGGAGGGGCTGGGCTTCCCCGAGCAGGAAACCGTGGACGGCTGGATGGCCGCCATTGCCGCCGGCACCGGGGTGCCGGTCAAAAAGGCGTAAAGCGCCAAAGCTTTCCTTTTTCTGCCGGATGCGCCGCTCAAAAAAGCGGCATGCACCGCCCCGTTTTTTCGCCGTGAACAGTGTTGACAAACCCGTTTTTGTCTGCTATACTGCGGATAATTGAATAAGAAAAGCTATGAAGGAAAGAGTAGCCTTTGCGGAACAGCCAGAGAGAGAAGCGTTTTGGTGGAAGCTTCTTATGGGATGCAAGGGTGAAGACCGCTCCTGAGCTGCAGCGCCCAAAGCAGAGTAAGCGCTGCCGTATTCCTGCGTGAAAGGATAGGATCTGATGGGATCCGAAGCGAAAAATCAAGGTGGAACCGTGCATTCTTTGTGATTAGTATGCACCCTTGGACCTGTTACAGATGCTTTTCTGTATCTTGAGTCCCGGGGTGCTTTTCTTATTCAAAAATAAAAAACGAATAGGAGAATACGACCATGAAGATCATCCACAGTGACGCCCGCATCACCGTCAGCGAAGGCGGCGAAGCCCTGCAGGTGCTGCGGCACTCCGCCGCGCACATTCTGGCGCAGGCGGTCAAACGGCTGTACCCTGCGGCACAGCTGGCCTTTGGTCCGGCAACGGAAAACGGTTTTTATTACGACATTGATTTCGGCGGCGAAGCCTTTTCCGAAAATGACCTGCCCGGTCTGGAGGCCGAAATGCACGCCATCGCTCAGGAGAACCTGCCCGTCAAACCGTTTACGCTTTCCGCCCCGGAGGCCTGCCGTCTGATGGAGCAGCGAAACGAGCCCTACAAGCTGGAGCACATCCACAGCCTTCCGCCCGAAACGCCCATCCACTTTTACCGGCAGGGCGACCACATCGACATGTGTGCCGGCCCGCACATCACCTACACCAAAGCGCTGAAGGCCTTCCGGCTGACCGGCGTCTCCGGCGCGTACTGGAAAAACGACAGCGCCAACCGGATGCTGACCCGTATCTACGGCACGGCGTTTTTTACCGCAGCAGAGCTGGAGGAGCACCTGCGGCTGCAGGAGGAGGCCGCCCGGCGCGACCACCGCAGGCTGGGGAGGGAGCTGCAGCTCTTCACCTTTTGCAGCGAGGGTGCGGGGTTCCCGTTCTTTTTGCCAAAGGGCATGGTGCTTCGCAACCTGCTCGTAGATTACTGGCGCACGCTGCATCTGCGCAGCGGATATCAGGAGATCTCCACCCCCATTCTGCTGCACAACAGTCTGTGGCACACCAGCGGTCACTGGGCGCATTACCGGGATATCATGTACACCACTGCCATCGACGGCGAGGATTACTGCATCAAGCCCATGAGCTGCCCCGGCGGCGTGCTGATCTACCGCAGCCGGCCGCACAGCTACCGCGAGTTTCCCCTGCGGCTGGCAGAGCTTGGCCTTGTGCACCGCAACGAGCTGAGCGGCACACTGCACGGGCTGTTCCGGGTGCTGTGCTTCACGCAGGACGACGCCCACAACTTTATGCGCCTCGGCCAGATCACCGACGAGATCGGCGCCTGCATCCGTCGCATCGACGGCATCTATTCCCGGTTC
>CAZYRD010000241.1:0-3545 GCA_964649475.1 uncultured Faecalibacterium sp. | reverse complement strand
TCATTGAATCGCTCCTGTCCGCACTGCGCGGCAGTACAAACGAATCCCTATAAAACACAATCCACACAGCAGAGGAATAATAATCCTTTACTGTGTGGATTTGTTTATGTGCATTACGGTTCACATACGACCTTTTTCAGGCGCACAACGTTGACAAGAGTTGTGTTTTTGCAAATTGGACAGTACAAAGGGAAATTGATCAGAACGGTATCCTCTCTGACTTTTGTTCTCGTCTTGTTATGGCAGATCGGGCAGTGTACCCAATATAAGGTTGGATTTGATTTTTTCATATCGATCCTTTCATACTTTGATGCACTGCGTCTGGCGTCTGGCTTTAACTTTGGTTTGAGTATTAGTTATCGTTTATTCGTTGAGATATATCCATACCCTTGAATCGATGATCCTTGTCGTTTCCTCCAAGGTTCTCGCTTTGTGTTTCCAATAGGAAAGCTCCTCGTTGACAATTTCGAGAATCCTATTATCGACTTTGGTACGGATGGTGATGTTTTCAAAGAAGTCGAGCAGTGCCTGACGGTTTTTGGCGGTGGTGGAATATACGGTAAAGCGTTCCTCCGTTGTTTCCGTTTCACCAAAGCTATCGTCATATTCTGCTGTAGAATACGGAAGCTGTACACGGATCACTCCGCCGCCGGGATTGTTCAGCGTGCCGATCTCGTAATTGGTGTAATAGTAATACCGCTGTTCATCCAGCAGTGCGGCCAGTGCTTCGGGCGAAACGGGCAGAAAGCTGTTGTTTTCGTCATTCTGCCATTCGGGAGAAAGCAGAAATTTCAAAAATTCGATACAGCCCTCTTTGTTCGGCGAACTTTCGAGTACGGCAAGCGGTGTTGTCACGGCGCCGACAGCAACCGAACCGCCGTCAGCAGACGGATAGCCGCAGATTTCATACGATGCATCGTCACCAAACAGCCGTTGAACCAGTGAAAAATGCTCCACTTCCGCAAATTCAACCTCGGCAAAGGCAATACCGCCGTCACGCAGCCGGTTGACAAGAGAACCGTTGGAAACAGCTGTACCGGCGCGACTGTTACCGATATACGTGCAGTTTTCAATACCGCCGACCGTTTCATCCATCGTTTCTGCCATAAATTGCAGGCAGAGAATCATATCGCGGAACGCATCAGTATCGTAGGTTGTCGTTTTGGCGTTCCAATCGGCATAGTCGGAAAGGGATAGATCATACAGCGTTTGCGGCAGGTCATAGCGTTCTGCAGCAGATACCCGATTGCCGTTGTCGTCAATGTACGACGCATTGACTGCTTGATATCGCGGAACGGCAAATTCCACGCCTTCCGGCAGGGAATCGCGCACTGCATAGAAGTTTTCCCATGTCAGCGGTTGTCCGTGTAAGACATTGCTGTTGGCAATCAAGGTCGTGAACGAAAACGACATCGGTACGATGTACATCGCATCACCAGCTCCGTACAGACTGCGGATACTGCCGAATACCTTGTCACCGATATAAGGATTGAGATCAACGAACGCATTCTTGTCAAAATAGGGGAACAACTCCTCCGGTGCATACGGCAGAATCATATCGGCTCCGGTACCGTTGAGCAGAATCTGCTCAATCTTTGCAATACGGTCTTCTTCCATAAACGTATTGTCATTGACAAGATTGATTTTATAATGTTCGTTTGTACGGTTGAACTGGTAAATCGCATTGCTCAGCCAGTCTTCCGGGTATACAGAATAGGACAGCAGGGTGATGTTTTCTTTGTCGGTGACAAGTTGGGGTGTCTTGGTGATGCGGTAGATGAACAAGGTGAAAGAAAATGTGCCGTTGTCATGGTTTCCGCGAGACAGTAAGATGGTGTTGTCATCGATCACCCAGTATTGATCGGCGGGACCAAACCGATAACCGCACTCGTCCCAGCGCAAGATCATCTCCGGCTGACGGTCTTCGTAGTATCGTCTGATCCCGGTATCGCCTGCCAGATAATGCTCTCCGTTTATGCCGTGAACGAGATTTTCGGCTGTCAGCTCGCTTGGCACATGCAGTTGGTTCCAGGTATGTGTTCCATCTGCTGTATTGCAAATGCTTGAAAAAGAAACCGTACCGCCAAGGCAGAAACAGTCATTTCCGATATAGTGCGCAAATGGTTTTATAGTCATTGACAAACTGGACAAAAAACTGGATTGCGCATTCAATGAGGTCTGCATAGTCAGCGAGGAATCAAAATAATAAAGTCCGTCTTCATAATACATCAGAATATGCAGACTGCCATCCGCGTCTTCGCAGACTTCCCAGTCCCAAAATCCAAGACGAGCAAGTTCATGTGGCATCTGTGCACGTTGCAATACATTGCCGTCCACATCCGTGATGAGCAGATCGGTCTGATATAGCAGCAGATATCGATTATCAGACAGAGGATATAAAGCATGCAACAGCACACCAGACAATTCTCGAGGAGTGATAAGTGCTATTTGTTCAGCGGCTTCATTGAGATCAAGGATCGTCTGCCTCATGATCGTCTTGTCATGCGGTTCATATATAAATAAATCACTATCACGGATCACAATATCAGCATTACTGTCCACAGTAAGCAATTCAGAACATTCATATTCTCGAATCATACGAACAGATGGCATAGTTTCTATGCCATCTGCAATTGTTGTTCCACTCAAAAATATTTCATCAGACTCGTTATTGGCGATAGGGGTACCAACCATATACTCATAGCTACCATCAAATTTACAAGCTGATAGCATAACTGAAATAAACAAAAGTATGCTAATCAAATGTTTCATATCATTTCGATCATTTCGTATTATCTATATTCTAATCATTATGAATGAGAATAATCACAGGCAGGACACTCATATCTTCCTGTCGATTCATTATATATCAATGTGGGATGTTGTGAATAGTCTTCATAATATGTATAATACATGGAGCCACAAACCTGACACACAAATAGCCCCGTGATATAACGATAATAATAACAATACAAAGGCGTACTATAAAGCTGACCATCAAATTTCCATGTATCATATTTGTCATATGTGGCTCTCATACTACCACAATATTTACATGGTCCTGCGGGTCCGACAGCATATGTACTGGCATCACCTTCATGTGCTCCCACAGTTAATACCATTAGTGTAAGACATAATAGGATTGCTGTAAAAAAGGTAATCATTTTTTTTGTTGTTTTCATAGTAATAACCATGCCTGCCGCTGCGCACCACGCACAAATAGGAATAAAAGTGATGACAAACGGCAGCCTTTCTAGTAAAATATTAGATGAGGAGATCACAAACTACAAAGCACGGTAAGGTGAGTTGTAGATTGCAATAACGCTCAAACCAGTATAGTAATCAGTGTTAGAATCGCTGTTTCAAGCACAAATAAGTGGTACCTTGAGTCCGTACACTAAGAATTGTTTTAACAATCCTGTTAGATGTTTGGCGATTCAGTCACTGTGTTCTCCTCAAACTTTATGTGAGGAGGTTTGTCTTTTGAAAATCGTATATCCCATTTGCTGCGGTGTGGATGTCCACAAGAAATTCCTTGTCGGAAC
>CAZYRD010000240.1:0-3545 GCA_964649475.1 uncultured Faecalibacterium sp. | reverse complement strand
GGCTCGATGACCTGCGGTCGCCTCGCCCTGCAAAAGCATATCGGCTGCGCCGATAACGCACCTCCTATTGAAATGCGCGGCTTCGCCGCGCGTTGGATAGGAAGCGTGGTGCTGCCGCAGGCAGCAGACGGTTGCCGGCGGAGGAGGCATTTGCTGTCAGCAAATGCAGTCGAGCCATATGGGCAACCGTCAACGCTGACTGACATTATTGCGGGGGTTCGCTGCCTCGCAAGCAGCGAAACTCTTTTTGCTTCTTTTTCTGGTTACAGAAAAAGAAGAGGGGATGCGCGAAGTTCCCTTCGCAACACCCCCCACCTTGACAGAAAAATTTCCCCGTGCTATACTGCACTTGAAAAAACGAAAAAGAAAAGAGGCGTGGACATGCGCAGCTGATCCTGATTTTTTGACACGATGAAAACACCGGGCCCCAACGGGCCGCCCTTTTGCAAGGGTCTGTTTTTGCTGTCGAAAAACCGGATCGGAACCAAAGCTTCCCTCCAAGGGGGCTTTCTGTGCATCGGTCTGCGCTTTTTGTATGCCTTTCTGCCGCCGTACCCAATGGCACGGCAGTACCCGCAGCGCGTTCCGGCCGGTGTGCCCTTCCGGTTTTTTGCAGCCGCTTTCCGGAGGTATCTCTATGCTGGAAATTAAAGATCTCACCCTCACCCTGCGCGGCGATGGCCGCGAGCTTGTCAAAAACTTTACGTTTACCCTGCACCCCGGCGACCGCGCGGTGCTCATCGGCGAAGAGGGCAACGGCAAGTCCACCCTGCTGCAGTATCTGGCGGACCCCGCCCTGACGGAGCCCTATTGCGAAGCCGCCGGCCGGGTGCTGTGCCATGGCCGCTGCGGCTATCTGCCCCAGCTGCCGCCGCCCGCGCTGGCACAGGCGCCGGTGCACACCCTGTTTGACGGCGCCGAATGGTATGACCACACTGCCACCCTCGCCGCACTGGGCATCCCTGTGGAACTGCTTGCAGACGAGCGCACTTTCGGCAGCTTTTCCGGCGGCGAAAAGGTCAAGCTGCAGCTTGCCGCGCTGCTGATGCAGCAGCCGGACGTTCTGCTGCTGGACGAGCCCACCAACGATCTGGACATCGACACCCTGCGCTGGATGGAACGCTTCCTGCTCACGGTGCGGCAGCCGGTGCTGTACATCTCCCACGACGAGACCCTCATCGGGCGCACCGCCAACGTCATCCTGCACATGGAGCAGCTCATCCGCAAAACGCAGTGCCGCCTTACGATTACCCGCGCCCCCTACCGCGACTACCTCGCCCGCCGCGCCGACGGGTTTGAAAAACAGGCGCAGGTGGCCCAAAAGCAGCGGGATGACCACGCAAAGCAGATGGCCCGCTGGCAGCAGATCCACGACAAGGTGGAGCACCGGCAGGCCACCATCACCCGGCAGAACCCCGGCGGCGCACGCCTGCTGAAAAAGAAGATGAAATCGGTGCTCTCCACCGGCCGCCGGCTGGAACGCGAGGCTGAGGATTTTGAGGCCTTTCCCGAATACGAGGAGGCCATCCTCACCCGTTTTTCCCCGGAAATCGTTCTGCCGCGGGGCAAAACGGTGCTGGATATCACGCTGGATACCCTGAGCGTCGGGGCGGGCGAAAATAAAAAGCTTCTTGCCCAAAACGTCCGCCTGCACGCCGCGGGCGGGGTGCACATCGGCATCACGGGGGCCAACGGCGCGGGCAAATCCACCCTGCTGGAGCACGTCTGGCAGCAGCTGCGGCACCGCACGGATATCACCCCCGCCTACATGCCGCAGAACTACGCCGCCGTGCTGGATATGGACAAAACGCCCACGCAGCACCTTGCTGCGCGGTACACAAAGCAGCAGGTCACCACGGCGCGCACCCATCTGGGCAGCATGAAATTCACCCACCGCGAAATGACCGCCCCCATCGCCCAGCTTTCCGGCGGGCAGAAGGCCAAGCTGCTTTTTCTGGAAATGGTGCTGAAAAACGCCGACGTCCTTGTGCTGGACGAGCCCACCCGCAATTTCAGCCCGCTTTCGGCGCCGGTGGTGCGCGGCGCACTGCGGGCCTTCGGCGGGTGTATCCTCAGCGTCTCCCACGACCGCCGCTACCTTGCCGAGGTCTGCGACGAGGTGTACGAACTGAAAAAAGACGGGCTGCACCGCCTTGTGCTGCCCGCGGAGGAGGAATTCTGACCATGACCGACCCCGTTCTGGAAAAAATGGACGACTTTTTCGCCGTCCGTCTGGAGGGCTACGACCACCAGATGCTGGTGAACGTGGAGGGCTGTGCCGAAGGCTACGCCGCCGTGGCGCAGCTGCTGCCCGCCGGTGCAAAAACGCTGCTGGACCTTGGCTGCGGCACCGGGCTGGAGCTGGAGGAAATTTTCAGGCAAAATCCGGATGCGGCGGTCACCGGCATCGACATGACCCCCGCCATGCTGGACGTGCTGCGCCAAAAACACCCGCAAAAGAACCTCACCCTCATCGCCGGGGACTATTTTGCGCAGGATTTCGGCGCGGAATGCTTTGACGCGGCGGTCAGCGTGGAATCCCTGCACCATTTTACCCACGCCGCCAAGCTGGGGCTGTACCGGCGGCTGTATGCCGCGCTGCGCCCGGGCGGCGTGTATGTGGAGTGCGACTACATGGTGGAAACGCAGGCCGAGGAGGACTTTTACTTTGCCGAGCTCGCCCGCCTGAAAGCGGAGCAGGGCCTTGACGAAGGCGCGTTTTACCATTACGACACCCCCTGTACGGTGCAGAATCAGCAAAAGCTGCTGGAAGCTGCCGGTTTTGCCGTCCGTTTCCACAGCCGCAAGGGCGGCACCACCGTTCTGGTGGCGAAAAAGGTATAAGCGTCGCCTGTTTTGTTGCCGGCAGCATTCCCGCAGCCCACAAAAAACTCCCGTCGTCCGCGGTCTGCGGAAAACGGGAGTTCGTTTTTTTACAACAGGTCGGCGATGTCGCAGATCAGCCGCTCGGTCTTTTCCCAGCCAAGGCAGGGGTCGGTGATGCTCTTGCCCCACACGCACTCGCCGATCTTCTGTGCGCCGTCCTCCAGATAGCTTTCGATCATAAAGCCCTTCACCAGCTTTTTCACGTCGGGGTTGTGGCGGGTGCTGTGAAGCACCTCCTTGGTGATGCGCACCTGCTCCAGATACTTTTTGCCGGAGTTGGCGTGGTTGGCGTCCACGATCAGTGCCGGGTTGGCAAGGCCGCTGGCGGCGTAGGTCTCGGCCAGATGCACCAGATCCTCGTAGTGGTAGTTGGGCAGGCTCTGGCCGTGCTTGTTCACGTATCCGCGCAGAATGGCGTGCGCCAGCGGGTTGCCGCTGGAGTGCACCTCCCAGTTGCGGTAGATGAAGGTGTGCCGGTGCTGGGCGGCGGTGATGGCGTTCATCATCACGCTGATGTCGCCGCTGGTGGGGTTTTTCATGCCCACGGGCACGTCCAGACCGCTGGAAACAAGACGGTGCTGCTGGTTTTCCACCGAGCGCGCCCCCACCGCCACATAGCCCAGCACGTCGCTGAGATAGCGGTAGTTTTCGGGGTACAG
>CAZYRD010000239.1:0-3640 GCA_964649475.1 uncultured Faecalibacterium sp. | reverse complement strand
CGTGAGCCTTGTCATCATAAGCACGGGCGGGACGGTAGCTTTCCAGCGTGGAATGCTCGTAGTCGCCGTCTGCGGGATCGGTGTTTACGTAGATCTGGTGGACGTCGCCTTTTTCGATGTCCTCGCGGGCGGATTCGGCCCGGCCGAGGCTGCCGTAGACGGTGTACCAGATGCTGTTTTTATACAGGTCGCCGTGGATGCTTTTGACGATGCCGCCGTTTTCCAGCGTGACCATCTCGATGCCGAACTGCCCGGCGCGTCGGCCCACACGCCAGCCGCGGGTGGTTTTGCCGCCCTCGTAGCCGGTGACGGAAACGGGACGCAGGCCGGTGATGTGGATGATGGGACCCAGCGAGTGGGTGCAGTAGAAGGTGGCGTACATGTAGTTGCGCCAGTGAGTGGGATCGCCGTAGGTGATCTGCGGCCAGATGGACTCGCAGTTGTGGACATACTCGCCCTCGCCGTATTCAAACTCGCCCAGCTTACCCTCACGGTACAGGCGGCGCATCTCGTAGGGGGCGGGCATATAGCAGTAGTTTTCGCCGTAGGCGTAGGTCATGCCGGTGGTCTCCACCGTCTCCACCAGTTCCACGGCCTCCTTCATGGTCTGGACGGGAAGCACCTCGGAAAAGACGTGCTTTCCGGCCTTCATGGCCTTGATGGCGAAGGGGGCGTGCTCGTTGGCGTAGTTGGCAAGTACGACGGCGTCCATGTCGTGCTGGATGAACTCGTCAAAATTGTTGTACCAGGTGATGGGATAATCCTTGTAGACTTCTTTCTGGATGGCAAGGCCTTCCTCCCACTTGTCGCAGATGGCCACGACCTCGGCGTTATCCGCCGCCACGCAGTAGTTGATCATACTGGTGCCCCGGTACACGCCCATAACGCCGATGCGGATCTTCCTCATGCTTTTTCCTCCTGCTTCTGCAGCGGAACACGTTCCGCCGATGATCTTCCTTTTAATTGTACCATGTTTTTCCACGTGGAAGAAGAGGGCATTTGCAAAATCTGCAGATTTTACAGAAAATTGCGAAAAAAAGCACCAACTTTTCCGCAGAGGGGCTGCGGAAAGGCGGTGCTTTTGTGTGAAAAAGGGCAAGGGAGGGGACCTTTTTCACAGGAGACAGCAACGGGAACGCAGCGAAACTGCTCCGGCAGGCGCCCGACAGGGCGTGCACAGCCGCAGCACGCTGTGATGCAGCGGGTTCAGGCGCCGGTGCTGCCAAAGCCGCCGGTGCCGCGGGCGGTGTCGTCCAGCGATCCCACCTCGTCAAACTCCACTGCGAGGTAAGGCATGACCACCAGCTGGGCAATGCGGTCGCCGTGGGCAACGGTGCGCACCTCTTCCGAGTCGTTGTGCAGCGCGACGATATACTCGCCGCGATAGTCGCTGTCGGCAACGCCGACGCAGTTGGCGGGGCGCAGGCTCTGCTTTGCGGCAAGGCCGCTGCGGGCAAAAATAGCGCCGAAATACCCTTCCGGTACGGCAAGGGCAAGGCCGGTACCGATTTTGGCAGTGGCGTGGGGCGCAACGGTGACGCTGCCGCCGGGCAGGCAGGCGTACAGGTCATACCCTGCGGCCTGTGCACTGCCGCGGGTGGGCAGCTGCGCTTCGGCGGAAAGCTTTTTTACACGTATGAGCATGGGAACATCTCCTTTTGGGTGGGACGGTATAAAGCCGGGGCGGTTTGTGTTTTTGCAGAACGGCTGCCGAAAACAGGCACGTCAGGCTGGCAACCGAAACGGAACAGCCGCACCGGGATGCCGTACACGCGTCAGGCGGGCGGCGTCCATAACACCACGGCACCGGCGGCACGGGTGGCATTCATATCGATGAGCCTCTGGTTGGCCGAGCCGCGGAACAGCAGAGAAATGTCGTACTGCGCCTGCACAAAGGGGCCGTCCACCAGCACGTCGATGCATTCCAGCAGCGCGTCCGTCGCTTCGCAGCGGGCGCGGCCGGTTTCGGCCAGCAGATCCGGCTCCAGCACATAGCCGGTGTAGCACCAGATATTTTTTTCGGGAAAGCGCACCTTGACCTCCCGCACAAGATCCACAAGGCCGCGCTGGTTGGCGGGCTCGAAGGGCTCGCCGCCCAGCAGAGTGAGGCCGTTGACGTAGGCAGGTGCAAGGGCTTTGAAGATTTTTTCCCGCGCAGCCTCGTCAAAGGGATGCCCGTAGGCAAAATCCCACGCGACGGCATTGAAACAGCCGGGGCAGCGGTGGGTGCAGCCGGAGACAAACAGCGACACCCGTATACCGCAGCCGTTGGCGATATCGTTGGTTTTCAGTTCAGCGTAATTCATGGCGTTGACGGGGCGGCATCACAGATGCAGCACACGCTCCCTGATCTCCTGCGTGCGGCCCTGGTTCCAGAACTGGGTGCCGATGTAGCCGCAGGTACGGCGGGCGACGTTCATACGGGACTGGTCGGTGTTGCCGCACTTGGGGCATTTCCAGATCAGCTTGCCGTCGGTCTCCTCAATGACGATCTCACCGTCCCAGCCGCACACCTGGCAGTAGTCGCTCTTGGTGTTCAGCTCGGCGTACATGATGTTGTCGTAGATGAAACGGATGACCTGCAGCACGGCCTCGAGGTTCTGCTGCATGTTGGGCACTTCCACATAGCTGATGGCGCCGCCGGGCGAAAGCGCCTGGAACTTGGCCTCGAAGGCCAGCTTGTCAAAGGCGTCGATGGGCTCGGTGACGTGGACGTGGTAGCTGTTGGTGATGTAGCTCTTGTCGGTGACGCCCTCGATGACGCCGAAGCGCTTCTGCAGGCATTTGGCAAACTTGTAGGTGGTGGATTCCAGCGGGGTGCCGTACAGGGAGTAGTCGATGCCCTCGGCGGCCTTCCACTTGGCGCAGGCGGCGTTGAGCGCCTTCATCACTTCCAGACCGAAGGCTTCGCCCTCCGGCTCGGTCAGCTTTTTGCCGGTGACGGCGTAGACGCACTCCCACAGGCCGGCGTAGCCCAGACTGATGGTGGAGTAGCCGCCGTGCAGCAGCTTGGTGATGGGCTCGCCCTTGGGCAGGCGGGCCAGAGCGCCGTGCTGCCACAGGATGGGGGCGGCGTCGGAAAGGGTGCCCTCCAGACGCTCGTGACGGCACTGCAGCGCGCGGTGACACAGCTCCAGACGCTCCTCCAGGACCTGCCAGAACTTTTCGGTGCTGCGCACATCCTGACAGGCAGTGCAGGCCACGTCCACCAGATTGATGGTGACCACGCCCTGATTGAAGCGGCCGTAATATTTGGGCTGGCCGTTTTCGTCCACATACGGGGTCAGGAAGCTGCGGCAGCCCATGCAGGTGTAGCAGTGGCCCTCGCCGTTTTTGTCAACCTTCAGCTGGAGCATCATCTTCTCGCTGATATAATCGGGCACCATGCGCTTGGCGGTGCACTTGGCGGACAGCTCGGTGAGATACCAATAGGGGGATTCGGGGGTGATATTCTGCTCCTCAAGCACGTAGATGAGCTTGGGGAAGGCGGGAGTTACCCAAACGCCCTTTTCGTTTTTAACGCCCTGGCAGCGCTGCAGCAGGGTCTCCTCGATGATAAGGGCAAGGTCACGCTTCTCCTGCTCGTTCTTGGCCTCGCCAAGATACATGAATACGGTGATAAAGGGGGCCTGACCGTTGG
>CAZYRD010000238.1:0-3668 GCA_964649475.1 uncultured Faecalibacterium sp. | reverse complement strand
CACCGGCGAAGTTTTTTGACTCAATTTTGTAACACATCATTGACAAACCTACACTCCGTCAAAAAGCATCCTGTTCCCTTATTTTGTTCAAAAAAAGTTCAAAAAAAGCATTGACATCCCTTTCTGTATGGTGTATTCTTTTTTAAAAGAAAACAAACTAAGTCTTTAAGCGTGGTACAGAGAGACCTGCAAGATTTACATAGGCCTGCTTACCGGTTCAGGCGTAGGGTGTATGGGGTCTTGCGGAAGCAGGATCCTTTTTTCTATGCCGTCGGACTTGGTGCGTTCTCTAAAAAATTTAAGAAAGAAGGCAGTCAATCATGAAAATGATCTATCAGGTCGAAGACAAGCCGAAGTTCAAAGCCAATCTGGTCTTTGCATTTCAGCAGCTGCTGTCCATCATCGCCGCTACTCTGCTGGTGCCTACTTTGGTAACGCTCGATTCTTTGAATGGCAGTGTTGCCATGGATCCCTCCGCCGCTCTGTTCGGTGCCGGCATCGGCACTCTGATGTATGTTTTTATCACCCGTAAAAAGAGCCCTGTGTTCCTGGGCAGTTCCTTCGCTTTCATTTCCCCGCTGATCGGCGCCACCGCGTTCGGTTTCCTGGGCATCATCGTCGGTTCCCTGATCGCCGGTCTGGTATATGTGGTCATTTCTCTGGTCATCCGCTGCATCGGCATCGCTTGGGTCGACAAGCTTCTGCCCCCCGTCATTATCGGACCTACGGTTGCTTTGATCGGTCTGAGCCTGTCCGGTTCCGCCATCAACAACGTCGCCAACACCGCCGCCAGTGCGGACAATTACAGCCTGATCCACATTCTGTGCGGCCTGATCACCTTCGCCGCCACCATTCTGGCCTCCGTCAAGGGTAAAAAAGGTCTGAAGCTGATCCCCTTCATCATTGGCGTTGCCGCCGGTTATGCCGCCGGTTCCATCTTTACCGTCATCGGCATGCTGACCAATACCCCCGCCCTGATGGTCGTTGATTACAGCGCACTGGGCACCCTGACCCTGAGCAATATCTTCCGCGTACCCGAGTTCACTTTCGTGCAGGCCATTAAGGAAGGCGGCGCCTACCTGAACGGCTGGACCGACATTGCCAGTCTGGCCCTGCTGTTTGCCCCCGTTGGTCTGGTCGTTCTGGCCGAGCATATTGCCGACCATGAGAATCTGTCCAGCATCATTGACCGCAACCTGATCTCCGATCCCGGTCTGCAGCGCACCGTTATGGGCGACGGCGTCGGCTCCATCGTCGGTGCTGTTTTCGGCGGCTGCCCCAACACCACCTACGGCGAGTGCGTGGGCTGTGTTGCTCTGACCGGTAACGCCTCCGTCTACACCATCATGACCACCGCTGTTCTGTCCATGCTGCTCTCCTTCTTCAATCCGTTCGTGCAGTTCGTCAATACCATCCCCACCTGCGTCATCGGCGGTATCTGCATTGCTCTGTACGGCTTTATCGCCGTCAGCGGCCTGAAGATGCTGCAGAAGGTCGACCTGAGCAACAACAAAAATCTGTACGTTGTCTGCGCCATTCTGGTTCCCGGCATCGGCGGCCTGACCCTGGACTTCGGCGTGATCCAGATCACTGCCATCGCCACCGCTCTGATCCTTGGTATCATCACCAACCTGCTGATGTCTACCAAGACCGATGCAGAGGACTGATCCCTCTTTAAAAGCAAATTCCTTTTTCCCTCTCCCCGTCCGTTGTGGCGGGGAGATTCTTTTTTCCGCTTTTGGATTGCATCTTTTAAGTACTGCATGCTATACTGAATACATTCTGCAGCAAAGGATAATGAAGTATGAAAGCAACGCGTTTCGACCTCAGCTCAGCAGCACTGCATATTCTCGCGATGGCGCTCATGCTGTGTGACCATCTGTGGGGAACGATCGTCCCCGGTAACCAGTGGCTGAATTCCATCGGCAGGCTGGCTTTCCCAATTTTTGCATTTCTGATTGTGGAAGGTTATATGCACACCAAGAATCTGCGCGCTTATGTGCTGCGCCTGCTGCTGTGTGCTCTGCTTTCCGAAATTCCTTTCAACCTGATGCTCAGCGATCGGCTGTTCAATCCGGTTCATCAAAATGTTCTGTGGACGTTTCTGCTCGGTCTTGGCTGCATCCATCTGAATGAGCTTGCCCGCACGCAGAAAAAAACATGGCTGTCGGTTCTGACCGCTGCCGGTACGATGCTGGGCGGTATACTGGCAGGCTATCTGACCATGGTCGACTATTATGGTGCCGGCGTTGCGACGGTACTTGTCTTTTATTATTTCCGTGGCCGCCGCTGGTGGCAGCTTGCAGCGCAGGCGGCTTCACTTTATTACCTCAACGCAGAGGTTCTCGGTGGCCTGTATTTTGAAACGGAACTGTTTGGTATCCCGTTTCAAATCGTCCAGCAATCGCTTGCCGTGCTTGCACTGATCCCGCTCTGGCTGTACCGCGGACGACAGGGCTACCATGCAAAATGGTTCCGCTGGTTGTGTTACCTCTTTTATCCGCTGCATATGCTCGCTTTGTGGGCATTGTCACATCTGTGATTTTAAGGCATTTTTTCGTGTTTAACACAAATACTACTTGCCTTGCTTTTGTAACTTATATATAATAGAAACAGTATCATCCAATACTTTTTGAGGAGGCTTCGTTAAATTGATCGCCGCTATTATTTTGTTTGCCGCAACTTATGTTCTGATGCTCACCTTCGGCAAGTATCGGCCCTACATCGCACTGGCTTCCGGGCTGATCTTCATCGTCACCGGAATGCTGCCGCTGGGCGATATTTTCGGTTCCATCGATTTCAACGTTCTGCTGATGATCGCCGGCACCATGGGTCTTGTAGCCCTGTTCATCGAGAGCAAAATGCCATCTCTGCTGGCTGACCTGATCATGGAAAAGGTTCCAAACGTGCAGATGGCAGCCGTATGTCTGGCGCTGTTTGCCGGCGTGATCTCCGCTTTTGTGGACAACGTCGCCACGGTTCTGATGATCGCTCCCGTTGCGCTGGAGATCTGCAAAAAGTTGAAAACCAATCCCGTTCCTTTTATCATCGGCATCGCCGTTTCCTCCAATCTGCAGGGCGCCGCCACGCTGGTCGGCGACACCACCGCTATCATGCTGGGTTCCTACGCCGATATGACCTTCCTGGACTTCTTCTGGTACAAGGGCAAGCCCGCCATATTCTTTGCTGTTGAGCTGGGCGCTGTACTCTCCGCGCTGATCCTCGCCTATCTGTTCCGCAAGGAAAAGGCCCCCATCCCCAGAAGCGGCAGCCGTACCGTTGTAACTGACTATGTCCCCACGGTTCTGCTGGTCGGCACCATCGTTCTGCTGATCTGTGCTTCCTTCCTGCCTGTTAAGCCCGACATCACCAACGGTCTGATTTGCTGCGGTGTTCTTGTCATCGGCCTTATTTACAACTTTGTAAAGAAAAAGACCATAGCTGCTATTGTGGATCCGCTGAAGGAAGTCGACTTCCAGACCATCGGTCTGCTTTTTGGCCTGTTCCTGATGATCGGCGGTATCACCGCCGAAGGCGTCATCGACGCTGCAGCCAATCTGCTGGCCAAGGCCGGCGGCGGCAACGTATTCTTCCTGTATACTGTTATCGTCTGGGCTTCTGTGCTGATTTCCGCATTTATTGATAACATCCCCTATGTTGCCACCATG
>CAZYRD010000237.1:0-3675 GCA_964649475.1 uncultured Faecalibacterium sp. | reverse complement strand
CCCAAGACCGAACTCTTTCTCTTTTTTGCGGTCTCACATCATTGACAAACGAACAGTTTTCGGTACAAATTCTGCGGTGGTGCATTGCATTGCGGCGGGGTTTGTGGTATACTGAATCGGTTTGAAACAAGCTTACTATTATCATCAGCGAGCCGGACAAACAGTGGTACCGGCCCGGAAAGGAACGATTTATGAAATACCGTATGGTAGCGCCCTGCTATTTTGGCTGCGAAGCCGCCACCGCTTTTGACGTGCGCAGCATCGGCGCCGAGGACGTTCAGGTCACCGACGGCCGCGTGGCGTTTACCGGTGACGAGATGGTACTGGCCCGCGCCAACCTTCGCATCCGCAGTGCCGAGCGTGTGCTGATCCTGCTGAAAACGTGGAAAGCCGCCACGTTTGACGAGCTGTTCGACGGCGTGCACTCCATTGCGTGGGAGGACCTCATGCCCGCCGAGGCCGAGTTCCCCGTAAAGGGCAGCAGTCTTTCCAGCACGCTTTCCAGCGTGCCCGCCTGCCAGAGCATTGTGAAAAAAGCCGTGGTGGAGCGCCTGAAAAAAGGCCACCGCGTTACGGCTCTGCCCGAAAACGGCGATCTGTATAAGATCCGCTTTTCCATCCGCAAGGATATTGCCGAAATTTTCCTTGATACCTCCGGCGAAGGCCTGCACAAGCGCGGTTACCGCCGCAACAGCACCCTCGCCCCCATCAAGGAGACCCTTGCCGCCACCATCATCGACGTGGCGCACCTGCGGTTTGACTCCCTCGTGCAGGATCCCTTCTGCGGCAGCGGTACCATTCTGATCGAAGCCGCCATGAAAGCCATGCACATGGCGCCGGGTCTGCGCCGTACCTTCCTTGCCGAGCACTATGCCTTCATTCCTGACTCCGTCTGGCGCGAGGCCCGTGCACAGGAGCTTGCGCAGGTGCGCAGCGACGTGGGCTTCCGCGGCATCGGCTTTGATATTGACCCCGAGGCCGTTGCCATCGCCAACCGCAATGCCAGACTGGCCGGTGTGGCGGACAAGGTGCAGTTCTTTGTGGCGGACGTCAAGGCTTTTGCTCCCGCTGAAAACTCCGTCATCATCACAAACCCGCCTTATGGCGAGCGCCTTGGCGACGCCGCGCAGGCTGCCGAACTGGAAAAGATCCTCGGCCAGCGTCTTGCCGCCAACCCGGTACAGAGTGCGTTTATCATTACCTCGGACGCGGATTTTGAACAGAACTTCGGCCGCCGTGCCGATAAGCGCCGCAAGCTGTACAACGGCATGCTGCCCTGCCAGCTGTATATGTACTTTGCGAAAAAAGGCAAATAAAAAAGAGATCCGTCCCATGCCGTTGCGGCGCGGGGCGGATTTTCTTGTGTGAAAATGCAGTCATTCCAGCGCATCCAGCAGACGGCGGATGCGGCGGGTGCAGTCGGCACGGCGGGTATCGGCGCTGCGCCAGCTGTCTGAATAGGGAAAATGCACCCCATCCTTTGCGGCGGCACCCATATCCCAGCAGCCGTCCGCTTCGCGGTTCTGCAGCAGCCAGGCCCGCACAAAACCAAGCTGCGCTTTGGCGCCCGGCCAGCGGGCCAGCAGCTCAATGGCGGCAAGGTAACGGCTGGCCTCCCGTCCGGCAAAGACGGCCGGCGGAGTGTGCAGCGGCTTTTCATAAATGTAGTACATGCCGCCTTCGTGCTGCAGAATGTACCGGAGGATGGCCGCTTCCGTTGTTTCGTCAAAGCAGCCCGCCAGCAGAGCAACGGGGTAAAAGTGAACGAAATCCACCAGTCGTCCGGCCTTTTTGGGCGGTGTTTGACCGAACGCACTGCGATAGGCGGAAAGATACGCTTCGTGGCTGTACTCGCCGCTGCGGAATGCGGCGGTCAGAATGTCCGCCCACTGCCGCGCCACGGCGTTTGCGGTTTCGCAGCCATCGGTGAACAGCCGGATGCGCG
This sequence comes from uncultured Faecalibacterium sp., assembly GCA_964649475.1. Classification (GTDB taxonomy): domain Bacteria; phylum Bacillota; class Clostridia; order Oscillospirales; family Ruminococcaceae; genus UBA1762. Next base: position 1,730 of record CAZYRD010000237.1, on the reverse strand, counting down.
TCGCCAGCATCAGGGCGGTGTAAATATTCCAGTCGTGAAGTTTTTCCTGCGGGTCGGGGATGGCACATTCGCCCCTCAGGCAGCGCTCCATATAAACGACGGCTTTCTGAATACACTCGTCCTGTATGGAAAAGCCGAGCCGCTGCAGCCGCGTCAGCGCCTGTTCGGTGGTGACGGTATAACTGTAGACCTGAGACATGGAATGAAACTGTCCCCAGCTGCCGTCCGGCAGCTGTTTTGCAAGCAGCTGCTGTGCCCATTTGCCGTTTTTGAAATCGTTTTCCATGGCGGAACACCTCCGTTGCAGCGATTCGTTTTATGGTTCCTTTTTGAGCAAAGGCCGCTTTTGCAGCCAGCCGATGATCTGCCCGGAAAGCACCACCGTCAGCAGCGACCAGCAAAGCCGCGAAAACGGCAGATAGCTGGCGGAAAGTCCCAGCACCAGCAGGTCGCTGGCAAGGTAGATCCACTGCAGTCCAAGCTTTGTCAGCCGGGCAAGCCCCATGGCAAGGGCGTCGTCGCCGCTGGGTGCGCCGTCTGCGCGCACGCAGATGCCTACCCCCACGCCGACGAATACCGCTCCCAGCACGGCGGCGGCAAAAGGCTGCTGTGCCAGCTGCGGCCACAGCGGGGGGAACTGCTCAAAAATGGCATAAAACAGCGAAAAACCGCCGCCCGCCACCGCCGAATACAGAATGAAGCTCCGCCCAAGCACGCGCCATCCAAACAGATAGCAGGCTGCATTGAGCACAAGACCGGAAACAGCGGGCGAAAGGCCGAGCCACTGCTGAAAAAGCAGTGTCAGCCCAAGTACGCCGCCCTCGGTGATATCGGCATAGGCGTGCACATGGTACAGCCCGAAAGCGAGAACAGCGCTGCCCAGAAGATTGGCTGCGCATTTTTTGATTATAACAAGTTTTTTCAAAAAGACTCCTTGTGTGCGGAAAAAACGCCGGAACAACGGCTTACGGCTCACATACAACGGGGCAGGTCCCGATGCCGTAATACCGGAAACAGGCGATCGCATCCTCGTCGATGACCTCGCCGCACACCAGGATCGGAACGGCGGGCGGGCAGCCGACCGCGGCGGAGGCCAGTATGCGTCCCTCGCACCGTTCAATGGGAAGCGTTTCGCAGGGGGAGAACATCGCCTCGCGGACGGTCATGGCGGAAAGGCCGGGATGTACGCGGGGTGGGGCTTCCCGGATGGCTTTGCGCGGCGAAATGCCCAAAAGCACCTCCCGCAGACGATGCAGCCCGTCCATACCGGTTTCGGGCGTCAGCATCAGCACCAGATGCTCCGGATCGGCAAATTCACATACAATGTCGTGCTGCAGCAGCATTTGTGCAAACTCCTGCCCGCGGTAGCCGTACGGTTTGGTACGCAGCGTTATTTTCAGAGGTTCCTGTCCGTACAAAATATATCCGTGGGCAGAAAGCTCCTGTTTCAGAAGTGCGATCTGCTGCGTGAACCGGTACAGCCGTTCGGAATACCCCTGTGAAAGATACCGGTTGGCGGCATCGAGGGACTGAAGCACAAGGTAAGAGGGGCTGGTGGAGCCGAACAGCAGCAACGCATTTTTTGCCTGCCGGGTCATCAGTGCCGGTGCGGCAGGGTTGATGTGAAGATAGGCGCCGCCGGTCAGCACCGGCAGGGTTTTGTGAGCGGAACCGCAGCAGAGGTCGGCGCCGAGGCCGATGGGGTGCTGCGGCTCGGGCAGAAAGCGGAG
>CAZYRD010000236.1:0-3685 GCA_964649475.1 uncultured Faecalibacterium sp. | reverse complement strand
GCCCCAACTGACCGAAGGCCCCGGCACCCTGTGGGAGACCCGCGAGCTGAACAACTCCAGCCGCTGCCACGGTTTTGCCGCACACACGGCAGTGCACCTTACCCGTGATATTCTGGGTCTGGATATCCCGAAAGTGTTCGATCTGGATACCCGCAAACCCATTCCGCCCCATGAACAGAAAGCCGCCCTGCAGAAGGATGCCCATCTCTGCGGCCTGCGCTGGATGCGCGGCGCGGTGAGCACGCAGGCGGGCATCGTCAGCCGCGAGGTGGTGGAATAATGGATGACATCCGGCAGGAGCTTGCCGCGCTGGCAGACCCCGCTTATCGGGATTTTCAGGCGGCGCTGATCCCCACGGTGGATAAAGCCCTCGTTCTCGGTGTGCGCACGCCGGTGCTGCGCCGCTACGCAAAGGAGCTGCTGAAACAGCAGCCGCAGAAAGCAGAGGCTTTTCTTGCACGGCTGCCGCATACCTGTTACGAGGAGAACAACCTCCATATGGAGCTGCTGGCGCTGCAAAAGACGGATATCGGAACCCGGCTGGCGCGGGTGGAGAAATTTTTGCCCTATGTGGACAACTGGGCCACCTGCGACGGCCGCGCTGCCGTGCTGTTCGCAAAGCATCCCGTCGAAGCGCAGGACGCAGCGGCCAGGTGGCTGCAAAGCGACCTGCCCTATACCGTGCGCTTTGGCATGGTGACGCTGCTGAGTTTTGTGCGCACGGCCTTTCGCGAAGAACATCCGGCACAGGTGGCTGCGCCGGTGCTGACAGGGCCCTGTAAAGAGGAATATTATGTCCGCATCGCAGCTGCATGGTATTTCAGCATGGCGCTGGTGCATCACTGGGAGGAGACTCTGCCATGGCTGACGGAAAACCGTCTGCCGGTATGGGTGCACAACAAAGCGATACAAAAGGCCTGCGAAAGCTGTCAGCTGCCGCAGGAAAGAAAGCAGCTGCTGCGGCAGTACCGGCGCTGAAGCGACGTTTGACAGCGAAAAAATTGCAAAACGGCACTCACCGCAAAACTGCGGCGGGTGCCGTCTTTTTTAGGGGAATTGCCATTGAATGACCCGGAGGACAGGCGGCGTTGTATGAAAAAACGGAACTGCAGCGTTACAGAATATAATCGGTGATGCAGTCGTACCAGTGAACGTAGGCGGTACCGTTGACGGTCAGTCTTTCGTTGTCCGGCAGAAGCTCGCTCCATGGCTTTTTATACCGGTCGCTCGCCCAGTCGTCACGGTTGTACCGGCGCCAGAGGATCGTACGGCCGTTTTGGTCCAGAAACTGCTCCGAGATCACGCCGCAGTCGTAGGTCTCCACATCCATGACGCAGACGGTGTCGTAGCTTTTTCCGCCGATGGTCACGGTGTATCGGCCCACGATGTCCAGCAGAAAATCCTTGTCGGCGCAGGTGATCACATTGCCGTCACGCCGGATGTCACCCTTGGGGGCAAGGTTGGTCTCGTTGCCGCAGTTGTCCTCGCCAAAACCCCAGTTGGGCATGAATTCATCGCCGTCAAGGAAGGTAATGTACCGGCGGACGCCGCCGTCGGTGCGCATAGTGGCAAGGTAACGGCAGTGGGTGTCGGTAAGCTGTGCCACAAAGGTGCGGTTGATCACCTCGGTCTTGTCCGAGTAGGAAGCCTCCCGTGCGGTCAGCTCCACGCCGTCAATGCCATGTACGCGGGCTTTGCCGGTGACCTGCAGGTCGTACACATGGCTGCATTTGCGGCTGGGGATATCGTACATGCCCCACGAGAGCTTTTCGCCCGGCTTCGGTACCAGAAACCACCCCATAAGCTCTTCCCATTTTACGGCGAAGGGCGGTTCGGCACGGGCTTCAATTTTGTATTCGGGAATGTATTCCGGCAGCTTTTTCATAAAGGACTCTCCTTTCGGTGCATCGGTGCGATATGGATATTGGTTTTTGAAGTTCTGTTTTGCGGTGTGCAGTCGGCTTTTTACGGTGCCGAGAGGGATCTTCAGCCGCGCAGCGATCTCTGCCTGCGGCAGTTCTTTCCAAAAGTACAGATACAGGATCTGCTTGTCCCGGTCGCCCAGCAGCTCCAGCGTTTCCAGTGCGGTGCTGCGGACAGAAACACCGTGACGGCTTTGCACCAGCATGGTTCCGGTCAGAGCGTCCAAAGGGATCTCGTGCCGTGCGGCCTGTGCGCGAAAATAATCATTGCATTTGCTGCGCGCAATGCTGATGAGCCATGCTTTGAACGACTCCCTGTTTTTCAGGCCGGGAAATTTTTGAAAAGCGGTGAGAAACACCTCCTGCAGCACGTCCTCCGCGTCGGCTTTGCTGCCGATGCGATAGCGGACAAAACGCTGGACGGATACGCGTTCCGCTTCCAGAAGTTCGGAAAAACCGTCCATATCATCACCTCCTTTGCAGTGAAATTGAAACCGGTTTCACTTATATAGACGGGAAAAAGAGCTGAAAGGTTCAGCGCAGGGCGCATTTTGAAGAAATTTCTTTTGAGAAAATTTGCAGTGTCATCATAACACAAATATAATAAAAGCGGTACAGCCTGTGGGGGCGTACCGCTTTTGTGTTATGCCGGTTTGGTGTGCATATCAGAAATTCAGAATGCTGATGGCATCGCTGATGGTTTTTTCGTGAGCCTCATGGCCGTATTTGTCCACTTCAGCCTTGTTCTTTTCGCCGTGGGTCAGGCAGCCTGCGCCGCCGATACAGCCGCCCACACAAGCCATGCCTTCGATGAAGTTGGCGTCCAGCACGTTTTTGCTGGCTTTCAGCAGAGCCATGCGGCAGGCCTCGATGCCGTCGCAGGGCAGGGGTTTCAGGTTGAACTCGATCTTCTGCTCGTTCAGCGCCTGTGCAACCGCATCGGAAAGGCCGCCGCTGCGGGCAAAGATACGCCCGAAGTAGGAGGCGTTGTCCAGAACGTCATCCTCCATGGAGGCGATGTCGAGGTCGCGGCTGTCGATAAGCGCCTGCAGCTCCTCGAAGGTGATGACGCTGTCCACCCAGGGATGGACTTCCTCTTTCTGGAACTCCATCTTTTTGGCAGTGCAGGGGCCGATGAAAACGACCTTTGCGGAAGGATCGGTCTGCTTGATGAACCTGCCCAGCGCGGCAGCGGGGGAGGGGTTATGCGAAACGTGCTGTACCATGGTGGGGAAGTTCTTCTCGATGTAAGAAACAAAGGCGGGGCAGCAGCTGCTGGTCAAAAAGCTTTTTTCCACCAGCTCGCGGCTTTCGGCCATGGCGACCATGTCGGCGCCCAGTGCGGCTTCAATGACGGTGTGGAACCCCAGCGCCTTGATGCCGGACACCACCTGTCCCAGACGGGCGTAGGTGAACTGGCTGGAGATGGACGGGGCAATGACCGCATACACCTTGTGCTTTGTGGAGTGTTCGCTGGCCTTGATCAGCTCGATGACGTCCAGAATGAAGGACTTGTCGTTGATGGCGCCAAACGGGCACTGGTATACGCAGGCGCCGCAGGAGATGCACTTGCTGTTGTCGATGCTGGCGGCCTTGTTCTCGTCCATGGAGATGGCCTTCACCTTGCAGCTGCGCACGCAGGGCCGCTGGAAGTTGCTGATGGCATCGAAGGAGCAGACCTTGGCGCACTGGCCGCATTACACACATTTGCTTTTGTCAATATGGGCAACGTGGTTGTGGTAAAAGCTAATGGCGCCGCGGCG
>CAZYRD010000235.1:0-3696 GCA_964649475.1 uncultured Faecalibacterium sp. | reverse complement strand
GTCGATATGCGCAGCAGCGATCTGCACGCCTTCACTCAGGCTTTCGCTGCCGATCACAGCCAGCTGCAGCATTTTGCCGCGGTTGTTCTGATACACCTTGTCGCCCGGCTTGAGCTCCATACCGCGCACATACGCCACAAAGCCCTGCTCCTGGGCCAGACGAATGGCCTCGTCCACGCATTCGCGCTCCGTTTTGCCGGCGTCCAGATACGCTTTATAGCCTTCGCAATATACATTCATGGTCGCCTTTTCTTCCGCGGGAAGACGGTCATAACCGTTCTTCTGGGCGGCCATTACTTTTTCTTTCCACTGTTTTGCATCCATTGTTTTTTCCTCCTGCTTTTCATTTCAAAAGTGTCTTTGCACTCAATGAACCGTTTGTTCGTCTTTGGAAACGACTGTTGTCACCGTCAATCTGGTGCGTTTATAATACCACAGCGTCAGCGCGCTGCAAACCATCCATCCTGCGGGATACCCCATTGCAATGGGAAGCACGGTATTGGATATAAAATTTGCCACAACAAACAGGTAGATCTGCCGGAACACCACAAAAGAACACAGCATGACCATCATGGGAATACGGCTGTTGCCTGCGCCGCGAAGCACACCGGAATAGATCTGGTTGACACAGCTAAACAGATAAAACGGCGTGATCCACCGCAGAAACAGCGTGCCGTATTCCACGACCTCTGCTTTGGCATTGAAAAATGCCGTCAAACCGGGAGCGAAGATCATCACCGGTATCATGGCGATCACCGTTGCGCCAACGGAGATCATCAACGCACGGGAGGCGCCTTTCCGGGCGCGGGCCTCCTGCCCCGCTCCCAGATTCTGCCCCACGAAAGTGGTTGTCGCCAATGCAATGGACTGCATCGGCAGCAAAATCAGCTGATCAATTTTGCCGTACGCAGTCCAGCCGGACATACAGTCCGCACCGAAATAATTGATATACGACTGCACGAACACGTTGGAGAACGAGGTGACGGCCATCTGCACCGCAGACGGTACACCGATGCGCAGGATCTTTTTCAAAATCTCCCAGTCCACCTTCAGTGCACTGAAATGCACCTGCACACAGGAGCCGCTTCGAATCAGTGTGATCAGCACCAGAACGGCAGAAAGCGCCTGTGAAATGATCGTTGCATAAGCGACACCGGCCACACCCATGTCAAACTTTAAAACAAAAACAAGATCAAGAACGATATTGGTAACTGCCGAAACCACAAGAAAATAGAACGGATGCCTGGAATCGCCCACCGCACGCAGGATGCCGGCACAGATGTTGTACATCATAATGCCCAGAATACCCGCAAAGTAGATGGTAAGATAAGTCCTGGATTCCGGCATGACCTCTGCCGGAGTTTTCATCAGACGCAGCATGAACGGCGTTACCCCGATACCAACGCCCGTAAACACAACGCCCAGAAACAGGGTTACGACCAGTGCGGTATGGACGGTCTTCTGTACGTTTTCATACTGACGGACGCCGTAATACTGCGAAATCACCACGCCCGTACCGCTGGAAAAACCGATGAACATGCCGATCAGCATATTGATGACGGGTCCGACGGTACCGACGGCGGAAAACGCCTCGTTGCTGACGTAGTTGCCTACGACCCAGGTGTCCACCGCATTGTAAAGCTGCTGGAACAGATTTCCCAGCAGCAACGGAAATGCAAATTTGATCAAATGCCCGACGATTCCGCCCTGCGTCATGTCAACGTCACTGCGTTTTCCCAAGGAAAGCCGCCCGGCCTTTGCTGCCTGTGTCATTTCTTCTCCTTTTTTCCATGCTTTGCTCAGCAAAACAGCGGCAAGCGCAGCCGCCGCACATCTTACTGCTGTACTGTTTCCACATGTATTATAGAATACTACAAATTGACTGTTTTTTCAACCCAAACCGCCACACTTTACATGTTTTTTGCACAGTGCCTTTATACAAGAACGGCCCGCGCAAAAATACGCGGGCCGCTGTTATATCGTTTTTTATCTGCCAGTTCAAACGGTCAGCATCCATGCAGCCATTTTGCTTTCTTCCGTCCAGAGCTTACCGGCAGATGCATAATCCGTTACCGTCATGGACGTTCCATCCTTCAACAGCACCGTGACCTCCAGAATGTGCGGATACGGCGCAGTTTCCTTTTCCGGAAAAGCAACCGCAACATAGCCGTCCTCACCTACGCAGATATCAACGGGATCATCCACGCTGTAACCCAGACGGTTTTCCTGCGCAAGAATGACGGGGCCGCGGCGCAAAGCGATGTGCTTGTGTGCGATAGGGTCTTCCTTATCGTAAACAGGCACCATGTAATGTTTATCCCAGACAACCTTATTCATCAGGATATCGTGTCCGTAAGCAACGGGCCGCAACGCCTCCGTGCGCATGTCCAGCTCAAGCATCAGAACATCGCCATCCTTCCACTCGCGTTCCACTGGAATGTATCCGGAAACGACCGGTACAGACTCGCCGTTTACGCTCAAAGTGGTGGTTTTGCTCCAGGCCGGATTGCGGACAAGCAACGTAAAGGTCTCCGGCTTTTCAGCGCGAACCGTTACTTTTACGCTTCCGCTCACCGGGTATGCAGTGCTGGTTTCAAATACGATCCTGTTGCCTGCGGGCGTGACGGACTGCGCCGTACCGTCCAGGAACAGATTGAGCACAAAACCGTTACGGGTGGTCTGCAGATGCATTTTGGGCAGCAGACCGTTGCCGGCAGAACCGATACAGGCACAGCACCCGTAATAATGGTTATCCGCCATGATCTGCAGGCCGCCGACGCCGTTGCCGCGGGTACCTGCGGTCAGCGGGCTGTAGCTGTCAAAAGGCAGCGGCTCGAAACACCAGTCGGGATGCTCCGCCAAAATAGTGGGCTCGATGACCTTTTCGGTATTGATCGAGCCGTAATAAGCGTTGTAAAGAGAGATTTCAAACGCATCCACAAACTTGGGATCGCCGGTGATCAAAGTTACCTGATAGAAGAACTTCATCAGGGTAACGGTAACGCAGGTCTCCTGTGCGATCTTGCCATTTTGGGTGTTGGCCTGACGCACGGTGGAATGGTCAAACAGCTCATGCGTACATCCGCAGCAGCCAATGATCGTAAAATCGCTTTCCAGAACACGGTTGGCAAAATTGATTACCGCAGTACGGTATTTTTCCACACCGGTGACACGGTAATATTCCAGCAGACCTTCAAAACAAGAGGTCATTTCGTATGCCTTGGTCACAGGATACTGATAGGGATACAGTTCATCCTGCAGAGCGAGTTCAAAAATATTCTCTACGTCGGTACCGCCGTTTTCGACAATATAAGTGGCGAAATCAAAATAGCGCTGTTCGCCGGTGATGGTATACAGACGCACAAACGGCTCCAGAATGGAGGAAGAGTTCAGGCCGCGCCAGTTACGGGTAGCGGAGTTGATGGGCTTTTTGCCCTCCTCCTCGTCACCGATGTGTGCAATGATGTAGTCAGCCTGTCCGCACATGCTTTCGACGATCCGCTTTGCAAAAGCCTCGTCCGTGCAGATCTCCAGAAAATACTGCATACCAAGCAGCACATATTTGCGGGACCACATATCCCAGCCGTCGAACTCGTGGTTGCGGCCGTAGCTGCTGATGCGTCCGTCCGGATCCTGACTGTCGATCATCTCAGAGACCGTCTGCGTCAGCGTATCGTACAGTTCCTGATCACGGGT
>CAZYRD010000234.1:0-3769 GCA_964649475.1 uncultured Faecalibacterium sp. | reverse complement strand
TGGATCAACGATCCGAACGGGCTCGTTTACCTGGACGGTGTATATCATATGTTTTATCAGTACAATCCGGCTGACTACAAGTGGGGAAATATGCACTGGGGGCATGCGGTAAGTACGGATCTGATCCACTGGGAAGAAAAGGATATTGCTCTGTATCCGGACGAAAATGGAACGATATTCTCAGGATGTGCACTGATCGATACAGAAAACCGCTTGGGCCTGCAGCAGGGAGAGCAAAAAACGGCTGTTTTGTATTATACCACCACAAGCCCGTTCTCTCAGAGAATGGCAGTGTCGACCGATGGTTTTCAGACCATAAGGAAGTATCAGGAGGAAGCGGTAATTCCCTGGATCGTTGAAGAGAACCGCGATCCGAAAGTTATTTTTTGCCCGGAACTGAATTGTTATGTTCTGGCTTTATATTTGGATGCAGACGATTTTTCTCTGTTTCGATCTACGGATCTGGTAAACTGGGAGCGCTTTTTTGATTTTAAGATCCCGGGAGATATTGAGTTTCCGGATATTTTGCCTCTCAGGGATCAGTATGGCAACAAAAAATATGTAATCACCAGCTGCCATGATTTCTATCTGGTGGGACGATTTGAAAAGGATACGTTCGTAATAGAACAGGGCGTGCGTCAAATGCAGTGGGGAACAACCACGCAGGCCGGCCAGTCCATAAGCAATCTGCCGGATGGCCGCTGTGTTCGTATGATCTGGCAGAAATGGAATGATCTGACGGCGCCTTTTTGCGGTCAGATGGCGCTGCCGCTGGAATATTCTCTTGAAAATGCAGATGGGGTTTATTATCTTTCCGTTTGTCTTGCCAAAGAAGTCCGGACACTTTATAAAAATACATATACTTATACAAATGTATCAGCACCTTTTACGGCAAAATTAGAGGATGCTTCCTATCTGCTGAAGCTGAAAGGACCGAAATATAAAGAAGGAAAACTTTCTGTTACTGTCTTTGGAAGAACGGTTCAGCTTGATTTTGCAAAAAATCTGCTTACCTATACTCCGCTGACACAGTGCCCGATCTGTGTGGCCGGTGACAACCTTGATCTTACTTTAGTCATCGACAGAACCGGAGCGGATATTTATCTGGATGGAGGAAAGGTCTATACTACTGCAATAAATACGGGAACTGTGCAGGATCGTTATGTGCCATTTTTGAACATAGAATCGGATACGGAATATAGTCTTGATGAGTTGGAAATTACATCCCTGCATACAATCTGGTGATCAATAAATAGAGGAGCAAAACCACCCGTTGAACTGGTGGTTTGCACAAGCCCTGAAAGGGCATAATACTGGCTGAGCGCCTAAAGGCGCACCGAAAGGTTTGCCGAGCGCATTTCATTCACGGGCCGCCGCTAAAGCGGCCCGTTCTTTGTATTACGAAAAGGGAGAAGCTCAGGCGTAAAAGCTTGAGCTTCTCCTTTTTTGGCGACTGAAACAGCAGGGCAGGCGACGTCCTGTCGGATATGACCGAACCGACAGTGTCGGGAGACTCGGACAGGGTGCGAAAGAAGTAAACTGTTGGTCGATTGTGTTTTGCGTTTTCGGATAGTATAATATTCGCAGAAAGCCTTGCTGCGCAAGTCTTTTAGCGCTTGCGCGCCTGTCGGGCGGAGCGTCCGCCTGCGGTATTGACGGCCGCGCAAAAATGTCCTTGCAAGCATTTTTGCTTTGTGGCATAATGAAACCGGACGAGAGATGGATGGGGAAGAAGCGGGGAGAACGTGCAAAAGGCAAAAAACAGTTTGTATGCAAATGCGCGTGCTGCACGAAAGGAATATGTCGATCCGTCATTGCGGTAAAGAAGGCGGACGGCCCCGGATCACTGTTTGAAGGATACATAATGAGGTGTATTTTATGATTTCATTGGCGGAAGAAAAAAAGATTCTTCAGGAGCTGGCTCTTGAGTATAAGGAAATCGCCGTTTCTCGAAGACAAAAGGCGCTTCGCGAGGAGTGGCGGTTACATAACAGCCTGAAAAAGACCCGTCCTCTCGTTCTTTGCAGCTGGGATCGCGGAAGCGACGTCGCCGGTGAGCTTCTTCGTGATCAATTGCGTTGTCAGACACCCGAATTGCAGGCGTATGAATGCAGGCTGCGCAACAGTATCTTTCACTCCGCGATGGGTGACGATTACGTCTGCGAGCCGTTTTTGGTCATGGAGGCCGTAAACAGTATCCCCCGGGATGCCCCCTGGGGTTACAAACGTACCAGAAAAAGCCTTGGTCAGGCATTTATTACAGAACCGTTTGTCGAAACGATCGAAGATATTGGTAAACTGAATTTTTTCGATCACGTCATTGACGAAGAAAAAACAAAGGAGCTTCTTCAGTTTTATGAGGACGTATTTGACGGTACGATCGATATCTGCGTCAATCGCCGTCCGCTGTACTCGATTTATTCATACAGGGAGCTTTCCACTGCTCTGGCAGAGATCCTCGGTTATGAAAACATGATGATCGCCATGTATGATGAACCGGAGCTGGTCCATGAGGTGGTAAAGTTCCTTCAGACTGCGGTATTGACCCATATGCGTCAGGCAAACGAAGCCGGAGATTTTACACCGACAGGCGATTTCACAGACAGCTGCGGAATGGTTTACTGCGAGGAGCTGGATGATCCTACCTGTAAACCGAAAAAAGGGTATTCAAAAGATATCTTTGGATTTTTTGCGGCGCAGGAATTCACGGTCATCTCGGCGGAAATGTTTGATGAATTCATGCTTTCCTATCAGCTTCCCATTATGGAACAGTATGGTCTCATATCCTATGGCTGCTGTGAAAATCTGACGGGCAAAATCGATAAATTGAGAAAAATACCGAATCTGCGCCGCATTGGCATCACACCGTCCGCAGATGTCGCGTCCTGTGCAGCGCAGATCCAGCGTGATTATGTGTTTTCGCTGCGTCCGAACCCGGCTATGGTGAGTGTGGAGTACGATCGTGACTCGGTCTATCGCCAGATGAAACAGTGTATGGAAGCTGCGAAAGATACCTGTTTTGATGTGATGCTGAAAGATGTCTCCACTGTGCAGGGAGATCCGCAGCGGTTGTTTGAGTGGGTAAAAATTGCGCAGGATATCGCCGCGAAGTTCTGATAAATACAAAAGAGAATGCGTTATATGCATTGACCGATAAAATTCCCTTGATGGGTCTTGTCCTAATCGTCGGTGATATTGCCGGCCGGCTGATGAGCGACAGTACGATAGTATCTGCATAACGAGCCGGGCAATTTCAAGCGTTCGTATAAGGCGCTCCCGCTGCTTGTGAATGCCTTCGTGTGGGCGCGCGAGTGCGAACCTGTACAGCCGCTGACTGCAGCGCCGTTTTTGTGGGACAACCGCGATGCATTGACGCGCGCTATGGTCGAGTTGTCCGATGTCGTCAGCTTCCATACCTATGTCTCGCCGAAAGCGACCAGGGAGTTCGTCGCGTTTCTCTCGGAGCAAAACAAGCCGCTTTTTTGCACGGAGTGGCTGAACCGTCGGGAGGATACCAACACCTTTGCCAATCATCTTCCGTACTTCGCGCAGAATAAGATATCCTGCTGGAACTGGGGATGTGTAGCAGGGAAAACGATGACACACGTGAATCCTCAGGATCCATCGCTGTGGACGCAGGACGTTTTTCATGCCGACGGAACGCCGTTTGATCCCGCCGAAATGGAGCTGCTGCGCGGGATGAAAACGGTTTACGGATAGAGTGCGGCATGCCGTCATCCCCGACGACCCGGTAGCACGATACGTTGGT
>CAZYRD010000233.1:0-3792 GCA_964649475.1 uncultured Faecalibacterium sp. | reverse complement strand
CCTGTTTGGCCTCACCGCATTTGCTTGCGCAGCTGCTGCAAGCGTGATTGCATTCGCTCATGGGTGTTACCTTCTCTCTTTTTTGTGCTTGGGCATCTTCCGTAAAAGAACGGAAAGCTGTCATACCGGTACAGTATAGCATAAAAGAAAAGTTTTTTAAACCCCGTAATTGCGTAATTCGCCGCGAATGTGTAAAAAGCGGCCGTCCGACATTGACATTTGCGGGTTTTGCGTGCTAGACTGAAACTGACAAATAAGGCGGCGGGCGACTGCCTGCCGTGTACAGGAAAGGATGTTTTACTTATGGCAATGCAGCTTACCCCCGAACAGCAGGCCATGCTGGACGGCGCGCAGGGCGAGGTCATGGCCAAGGTGGTGAAGACGCTGGTCATGTACGGCGAGACCTTCGGCGCCACCCGCATGGTACCCGTCACCAGCGAAAAAGGCCATCTGGTCACCAGCTTTGGCCTTTCCATGCTGGATCCCGTGTATAAACTGATGGATCAGCTCATCGAGGCCGATGTGCTCAGCAAGCAGAAATTCAGCATGGACCCCCGTCCGCTGGATCCGGCCGTGCCGGCCAACCTGCTGCAGAAGCTGGTGTTCAAATTCATGTATTCCAAGCAGGACCAGTACGAGGCACAGCTGGAAAAGATGGGTCTGCTGAACAAGGATGCGTTCACCTGCACCTGCTACATGGATGAGGTGGGCAACAAGCCCGCCGAGGGCGAGGTGCTCAGCTGGGCGGAATCCAGCGCCGTGGTCTACGCCAACAGCGTGCTGGGCGCCCGCTGCAACCGCAACTCCGGCATCATCGAAATGTTCGGCTCCATCGCGGGCTTCGTGCCCGAATTCGGCCTTGTCACCGACGAGGGACGCAAGGCCACCTGGGTGGTGGAGATCAACACCACCCAAAAGCCCGAAGCACAGGTGCTGGGCAGCGCCATCGGCCTGAAGGTCATGGAGGACGTGCCCTACATCAAGGGACTGGACAAGTGGCTGGGCAGCGAGCTGACCGGCGACGTGTGCGCCTACCTCAAGGATATGGGCGCAGCCACCGCCTCCAACGGCGCGGTGGGCCTGTACCATGTGGAAAACCTGACCCCCGAAGCCAAAAAGCAGGGCGAGAGCCTGCTGGCCGAAAACGTAAAGACCTACGTCATCGACGATGCCGAGCTGGAGCGCGTACAGGCGTCCTATCCCGTCATCTGGAAAGATCCCAACGCTGTTCCCAAGCTGTGTTTCATCGGCTGCCCGCATCTGTCGCTGGCGCAGCTGTACCGCTGGACGGCGGACCTCACCGCCGCGCTTGCCGCCGAAGGCCGCAGCAAGGTGGCCATCCCCACCGTCATGACCGCTGCGCCCGCCGTGGCAAAGGCGTTCCGCGCAACGCCGGAGTACAGGCAGCTGGAGGCCACCGGCGTGGTGCTTTCCAGCATCTGCCCGCTGATGTACATGAACAACCCGCTGTGCGGCAAAATGCCGGTCATCACCTGCTCCAACAAGCTGCGCACCTACACCACCGCCCGCTATTACAAGGAAGACGAAATCCTGCGGTATATCTCGAAAGGAGGCCTGTAAGCCATGGCAACTTTTAAAGGACGTCCCATCGTGCCCGGCAGCGTCACTGCCGAAGCACTGGTCACGCATGCCGGCTTCAACACGCTGGCCAGCTTTCAGAAAGCGCTGATGTTCGGCGACAAGGCCGCCACCTGCTCCGACCAGAACAACCCCGAGCTGCACGGCAAGGGTCTTGCCGGCAAGGCGCTGTGCCTGCCGCAGACCATCGGCTCCACCACCGGCGGCATGGTGCTGTTCTGCGCCTGCGAGATGGGCCGGCAGCCCGCCTGTCTGCTGTTCTCCAGACCCATCGACAGTCTGGCTGCCGCGGGCGCCATTCTGGCGGGCGTGTGGAGCGAAAACTCCATGCCCACCGTGGACAGTTTGGGGGATGAATTCCTCGAGGCTGTCAAGACCGGCAGCACCGTTACCGTCAGCGAGGACGGTACCGTGACGGTGGAGTAAGCCGGGGAAACCCGTATCAGACACAGAAAAGGCCGTTCCGGAAGCCTCCGGAACGGCCTTTTTGCTGCGGAACAGGAAAGCGCCGTATATGGAATTACAAAGAGACGCCGTCTGCCGGCGCCAGCACATACCGGTCACCCTTTTCCGTTGCCGTGTACGGGCGAAAGCCCGCACTCTCAAAGCATTTCCGTGAGGCGGCGTTGAAGCTGTAGATCTCGTTGACATACAGCGTGTCATACCCCAGCTCCCGCCCGCGCTCCACAAGCCGGCGCACCACTTTTTTGCCGATGCCCCGCCCGCGGCAGGCGGCGTCACCGATGACGATGGGCATGTCCTTCTGCCAGAAGGTGACGTCGCCGATGGGCTTCCAGCCCTCCGGGGTATGTACTTCAATAAAGTACAGCTCGCCCTTCCGGTTCAGATATTCGTACATGCCGTGCAGCATGCCGGGGTCGTAGGTGCGGCGCACGCCGTCCACAAGAAAAACCATCTCCTCGTCCTGATACCAGCCAAAGGCGAAATCAAACACGCCGTCGTACCGGCGCAGGCGCAGCGTATCGTCAATGAAAAGAAATTCCGGCTGAGAAATGGCTTCTATGGGCATATGGGCCTCCTTTGCGGGAAAAAACGGAATGAATGCATACCGGACCGGCTCCTGCTGCCAGTGTAGCATATCTGTCGGCGCGTTTCAACAGGAAACGCCCTTTTGCCGCGGCCTTTCTTGTTGCATTTTCCACTTGACGAAACAAGGCCTTTCCTTTACAATATATCTATTGTAAAACAGTACGCCGGCTGCGGCGTAACATAAGCGGCGCGGTACCGTGCATCCGGTACGGCGGCCGGACTGCCGCTTTTATGGAGGAGTGTACAATGGATCACAAACAGAAAACCATGGACCAGATCATCAACCTGTGCAAGAACCGCGGTTTCATCTACCCCGGCAGCGAGATCTACGGCGGCCTTGCCAACAGCTGGGATTACGGCCCTCTGGGCGTTGAGTTCAAGAACAACGTCAAAAAAGCTTGGTGGAAGAAATTCGTGCAGGAAAGCCCCTACAACGTGGGCCTGGACGCCGCCATCATCATGAACCCCCAGACCTGGATCACCACCGGTCACGTTGCCAGCTTCAGCGATCCTCTGCTGGACTGCAAGGCCTGCAAAAGCCGTCACCGTGCCGACAAGCTGATCGGCGACATCCACAACGAGGTCAACGTGGACGCCATGAGCTTTGACGAGATGGATGCCTTCATCACCGAGCATGCCGACGTGGTTTGCCCCATCTGCGGCAAGCACGACTTCACCCCCATCCGCAAGTTCAACCTCATGTTCAAGACCGCCATCGGCGTTACCGAGGACTCTTCCTCCACCTGCTATCTGCGTCCCGAGACCGCGCAGGGCATCTTCGTCAACTATGCCAACATCCAGCGTACCACCCGCCGCAAGCTGCCCTTTGGCGTGTGCCAGGTGGGCAAGGCCTTCCGCAACGAGATCACCCCGGGCAACTTCACCTTCCGCACCCGCGAGTTCGAGCAGATGGAGTGCGAGTTCTTCTGTAAGCCCGGCACCGATCTGGAATGGTTCGCCTACTGGAAGGACTACTGCAAAAACTGGCTGACCAGCCTTGGCATCAGCGAGGAGCACATGCGTCTGCGTGACCACGAGCCCGCCGAGCTGGCTTTCTACTCCCGCGCCACCACCGATATCGAGTACGCCTTCCCGTTCACCGACTGGGGCGAGCTGTGGGGCATTGCCGACCGCACCAACTAC
>CAZYRD010000232.1:0-3833 GCA_964649475.1 uncultured Faecalibacterium sp. | reverse complement strand
GAAAACCGTCGCGGCCCAGCATCTCCTTGGTCAGGCCCTCGGCGCGCATGGCCTCAACGACCTTGGCCTCGGTGGCGATGGAGGCGTGGTCGGTGCCGGGGACCCACAGGGCGGCATAGCCCTGCATGCGCTTGAAGCGGATGAGGATGTCCTGCATGGTATTGTCCATGGCGTGACCCATGTGCAGCTGACCGGTGACGTTGGGCGGCGGCATCACGATGGTGTAAGGTTTTTTGTCGGGGTCGGCCTTGGTGTGGAAATAGCCGCCATCCAGCCAGAACTGGTAGATGTCGTCTTCCACGCTTGCCGGGTTGTACTGTTTTTCCAGCTCTTTCATGTGGAAACTCCTCTCTTTATGTCAATTCGTTTTGTTACGGGGTTTGTATTTTCTGCCTGCCAGCCACGGTGCAAACCGTTGGATGGGCAAAGCGAAAAGAACGGTGATAAAGGCGATGACGATGATGTTCATGGCGATGCGCCCCGGCGCGCTGCCGGGGGCGAGCCCAATGCCGAACACGGCCAGCAGTACGGCCAGCAGCGGGCGTGCCATGCTTTCGGTGCCGCAGCACACAAGGGTGTTGCGGCCCACGAAGGCGATGGGGGGCAGATGCCCCAGTACGCCGCCCAGTACGGCGAATGCGGCAATGGCGGAAAGCGCGAACAGACAGTTCAGCAGCACCAGCAGCGGAACGCTGCGCAGTGCGAAAGCATGCAGACGATCATACAAACCGCCGGCCATTACAAGAAACAACAAGCTGCCCGTGCCGCCAAGGCTGAACCTCAGGATTTTTGCGCGCTTGTCGGCATTCGTCGCTGTCAGCATTGGCGCCAGAGCGTCACCCAATGCGTAATAGAACAGGTAGCGCAGCGCGGCGTTGGCGCTGAAAAGCAGCATGGGTTCTTCCAGAAACAGCCGCGCGGGCAGACTGATGAGTGCGGCAGCGGCAAGCCGCATCCAGCGGTTGGGCAGACAGCGCAGCATCAGCTGATACAGGCAGCTTAAAACAAACAGGCAGGGCAGAAACCACGTGGCGGTGGCGAACAGGAAGTTGCGCCGCCCCAGCAGAACGTTGAGCAGTTCGCTGCTCAGCCGCGAAAAAACAGAGTGATCCATCAGCCCGCAGACGAGGAGCGTGGCGATGTTGTAAACGAAATAGGGCAAAAGCAGCTGTTTGCAGCGGCTCAGAAGATACTGCCCGAAAGGCTGACCGGCACTGCGTCCGGCGAACAGTCCGGCGGCAAAAAAGAAAACCGGCACGGAACAGGTATAGCTGATGGTCAGCAGCATGGGGCCGCCCGTAAGACCGTCATGGGCAAAGAATACAAACAGGATGCCCAGCGCCCGCATACCGTCGATCCAGACGATGCGCGGCTTTTTTTGCTGCAGATCGCGTTGTTTCAAGGGGCGTGGCCTCCCTTCGCAGAAAAATAAAAAATCCCTCATACAGCATTGCTGTACAAGGGACGATTTTGTGAAAAACCGCGGTACCACCCAGATTGTGCGCAAAACCTTGCGCACCGCTTTTTCTCTGTAACGCAGAGCGGCGGGAACGACTACAACAGCCTGAAAACTGCATTCCCCGTTCCGGCTCCGAAGCGACAGCCCGTGCGCACTTTCCGCTGCCTTGCACCAACCGGCAGCTCTCTGACGAAAGCTTTGCGCACAAACACTCTTCATCTCAGCCTGTAGTGTTGTTTTGTTCATTCTATCGCACAACGGCCGACTTTGTCAAGCTTTTTCAAAAAACACGGCAACACGCACAAAAACAGCATTGCAAAAACAGGTCCGATGTAGTATTCTGTACTCATATCGTTTGAAATATTCCATTTACACAGGGAGGATCTGTTATGAATCCGTTGTTTGACCGCAAGCTGTTTGTTCCGGACGGCGAGGCTCATGTCATGCCCGACGGCCGTCTGTATGTCTATGGCTCCATCGATCACTCCGGCAGTAAGACTTACTGCGGAGAATATTATCATGTGGTCTCCACCGATGATCCCAAGCTGGAAAACTGGGTGGATCACGGCGTCAGCTTTGCCACAACACCGGAATACGTGGGTGATCTGTATGCGCCCGGAACTCACCTGTATGCGCCGGACGCATTATATAAGAATAATAAATATTATTTATACTATTGTACCAGCACCGGCGCCGAAGGCGTTGCCGTGTCGGATTCCCCTGCGGGCCCCTTCGGGAATCCCCGACCGGTCAAGGGCGTGGATGGCAGCGGCATCGACCCCGCCGTTTTTGTGGATGAGGACGGCAGCGTCTATTATTTCTGGGGCCAGTTCAGCCTGTGCGGTGCCCGCATGAACGACGACCTCGCATCCATTGACGAAAGCACGCTGCGGACGGAGCTTCTTACCGAGGAGGAGCACGGCTTCCACGAGGGCGCGTCCATCCGCAAGCGCGGCGGCAAATACTACATGGCCTATACCAGCGTGGAGCGCGGAACCGCCCGGTGCATCGCCTATGCCATGGCGGATGCACCTCTGGGGCCGTACCGCCGCTGCGGCGTTATCGTGGACAACACCGGATGCGATCCCTCCAGCTGGAACGACCACGGTTCCATCGAATGCTACAAAGGTCAGTGGTTCGTTTTCTACCATCGTTCCTCCCAGAACTCTTACGCCTGCCGCCGCATGTGTGCGGAAAAGATATCCTTTGACGAAAACGGCCTGATCAAAGAGGCTGTGATGACCACCGGCGGTGCGTCCGGTGCTGTACCCGCGGCGCAGTGGTTTGACGGCGGCCGCGCCTGCCGCATGGGCGGCTTCTGCGTCCTTCCCGATGAGGGCGGCGTGGAAAAGCTGGTCATGGCGCAGGATAATTTCTGCTGGCGCAAGTGGGCAAAGTTCGGCCCGCTGGATTTCGGCAGCGGTGTGCGCGGTGCACAGGTGCAGGTCTCCGGTCACGGCACAGTGCGCTTTACTGTGGAAAACGACCGGGAAATGTTCCGTGTGAACGTGGACGCGGATGAGTTTGTCACGCTGGATGTGAACGAACTGGCAGCCGTTGCCGGCGAGCATACCGTATGGGCGAAATTTGAAGGCCGTGATATGGCGCTGCGCGGGTTCCGCTTTGTTTGAAAGGAAAAGACAATGGCGATCGAAAAAGTAAGAGAATGCTTTGCCCGGTGGGGCATTCAGGAGCGCATTCTGGAATTCGATGTTTCCAGCGCTACAGTGGAACTGGCTGCACAGGCGCTGAACTGCGAGGGTGCCCGCATTGCCAAAACGCTTTCCTTTCTGGTCGGGGAGGAAAGCATTTTGGTGGTGGCTGCCGGCGACGCCCGGGTGGATAACCACAAATTCAAAGAAACTTTTGGCGTCAAAGCAAAGATGATCCCCGGCGGCGAGGTGGAACAGCGCATCGGCCACGCGGTCGGCGGGGTGTGTCCGTTTGGCATCAACGCCGGCGTAAGGGTCTTTTTGGATGAATCCCTGCGCCGTTTCGAAACTGTTTATCCGGCGTGCGGCAGCTCCAACAGTGCCATTTGTTTTACCATTCCGGAATTGGAAAAGTACTCTGCAGCGGAGCACTGGGTGGATGTTTGCAAGGATTGGCAGCCCTGATTTGGCAATTTGATACGGAAAGAATTTTGACTTCTTGGTAAATTTTGTCTATTTGGAGAAACCTTGAAAAACTCGAAAAAAAGATGAAAAAAGTCGTTGACAAAACGGTTCGGGGTTGATATAATATACAAGCTGGCTCAAACGGAGCGCGACAAACGAACCGGACGGACAGCGTTGGACCTTGAAAATTAAACAATAATGAAGAAGCTTAAACGGAACCCTTTGAAGTGAAGAAAACACTTTAAAAAATTCCAAAA
>CAZYRD010000231.1:0-3865 GCA_964649475.1 uncultured Faecalibacterium sp. | reverse complement strand
AAGCCGCGGTTGACCTGTACCTTGCCGTTGTCGTCCGTCCACGGCACGCGGAAGATGATCTGGCGCTCCGGCTCGACAAAGCGCTCAAACACACCGGCCTCGATCAGGTCAGGGCGCTGTTCGGCAACGGGCTCCAGAGATTCCAGCACCTCGGTAACGGCCTGAATAAACTCCGGCTCACCGGGGTTGCGTTTTTTCACGGTCTCCAGCAGTGCGGACAGATATGCGTTTTTCATAACATTACCTCCTGTATGTATACGGTCTGCCCTGCGGCGCTTTCCACCCGCTGCGGCAGTTTGCCTTTTATAACTGTACAGTATACTCTTTTCTTTTGTGATTGGCAATAAAAAAAGTAAGTTTTTTTGCTGAAAATGAAAAAAAGCAGGCGTTTTTGCTGCGGCACTTGCTTTTTGAAAGCAAAACAGTATAATGAAATTAAATCATTTTTCATTACGGAAAAGGAGAAAAAAATCATGCAGAAATACGACATTGCCGCTTACATCTGGCCCGCCTATACCGGCGACGAGCCCCGTACCCGCATGTTCTGGCCGGAGGGCATGGGTGAATGGCAGAGCGTGAAAAACAGCGTCAGCAAATACGAGGGCGACACCTGGCCCCGCAAGCCGCTGTGGGGCTACGTCAACGAGGCCGACCCTTATGTGATGGAGATGGAGATCAACGCCGCTTTGGAGCACGGCGTCAACGTATTCATCTACGACTGGTACTGGTACGACGAGCGCCCCTATCTGGAGAACTGCCTCAACGACGGTTTCCTGAAGGCCAAGAACAGCGAAAAGATGAAATTCTACCTGATGTGGGCCAACCACGACGCCAACGGCCTGTGGAACAAGGTCATCTCCGACACGCCCGCAGGCAGCGAGACCATCTGGAAGGGCGCGGTGGATGCCGACACCTTTGACGTCATCTGCGACCGGCTGATCACCAAATACTTCTGCAGGCCCAACTACTACCGCATCGACGGCAAGCCCGTGTTTATGATCTACGATCTGGAAAACCTGCTGAAGGGTCTGGGCGGGCCGGAGAACACCCGCGCCAAGCTGAACGAGTTCAAGCAGAAATGCGTGGACGCCGGGCTGGGCGGCCTGCACCTGCAGCTGACCCAGTGGGGCGAGCGCGTGCTGAACCTTTCCGGCGTGGACGGCGGCACCAAGCCCGACAGCGAGATCGCGCCGTATCTGGGCTTTGACAGCCTAACCAACTACCAGTTCGTGCACTACATCAACATCGACCGCGACTACGCCGACATCGCCGCCGAGGTGCCCGCCTACTGGAAAAAATGGACCGAAAAGTACCCCATCCCCTACTTCCCCCACATCTCGGTGGGCTGGGACAACAACCCCCGTTTCCACGGCTTCCGCCCCGGCATTGTGAAAAACGCCACGCCGGAGGAAATTGAAAAAGCACTGCGCAAGGCAAAAGAGTTCATTGATACCCACGAGCTGCCCGTGCCGCTGATCACCGTCAACAGCTGGAACGAGTGGACCGAGACCAGCTATCTGGAGCCGGACGACCTGTACGGCTACGGCTATCTGGAGGCCATCAAAAACGTGTTTGTTGAGGAAGAATAAGCCATGGACAAGACCATGCCCCGCCACCCCGAGGCCACCGCCGCCAAAAAGATCGACGTGACCAACCGGCTGGCAGAGGTGACGCAGACCGTTTACAAAAACGCCGGCGAGGATGCCCCCGCCGACCGTGAAGCGCTGGCGGAGGCCTTCGGCAGCGGTGATACGCCGCCGCTGCCCTATACCCTGCTGTACGGTGACGTGCACGGGCACACGGTGCTTTCCGACGGGAGCGTACAGCCGGAGGCTTTCTTTGAAGCCCTGCGCAGCCGTATGGATTTCTGCGTGCTGACCGACCACGACCACGGCGGCCTGTGGCGCGACACACTGTACGGCGAAAAATGGCACCGCATGCAGGCGCTGGGCAAAAAGTACACCGAGCCCGGTGTTTTCAGCGCGCTGGTGGGCTATGAGCGTGACTCCTACCCGTGGTACGACAACATGGTCGTATACTTTGCCGACCACAGTCACCTCATGCTGGAGGGCGCGGTGCGCGGCGAAACCACCGCCGCAGAGCTGGCCGGCTGGCTGGCGCGGGAGGACGTATTTCTTGCGCCGCACGACACCACGTCGCTTTCCTGCAGCACGGATTTTACCCGCCGGCCGCCGCAGCTGATGCCCCACGGCATTGAATTGTACAGCCGCGCCGACTGCGCCGAGTATTTTGACCATCCGCTGAACCGCTGCAGCAGCATGCGCGGCGGAAGCTGGCAGGACGCCCTTGCCGCCGGTGCGCATCCCGCCGCCATCGCCGGTTCCGACGACCACAACGGCATGGGCGGCACGGATATGCCGGAGCTGGGATTTCCCGCCCGATACCCCGGCATGACCGCCGTTTACGCCGCCGAAAACACCCCCGCCGCCATTTTTGAAGCCTTGAAAGCCCGGCGCTGCTACGCCTTTATGGGGCCGGGACGCGTTGCGGTGGATTTCCGCGTCAACGGGCAGCCGATGGGCTCCCTCCTGACCGAAGCCGCCGGTGCGCCGGGGCGGGTGCTTTTCTGGCAGATCGAAAGCGAAACGCCCCTTGCCAAGGTAACGGTGGTGAAAAACGAGCAGGACTACTATGTAAGCCGGGGCGAAAGCATTGCCCAGTGCCGCTTTGTGGACTACGAGCGGCAGCAGCCGGAGGACCGCTACTACCTGCGGGTGGAGCTGGCCGACGGCCGCATGGCATGGACCAGCCCCTGCTGGGTTCGCACAGAGACGTGACCTTCCTGCCGCGCACGGCGAGCTTATCAGGACACACAAAAAGAGCGTTCTCTCCCCAGCGGAAGAGGACGCTCTTTTCCTTTGCGGTTTTGCACTTTACTGTTTTACGCTTCGCTGCGCTGCAGGCGTTCCAGCCATTCCAGCAGGGCGAAGCGCACCTCGTACCCGCCGGTGGCAAGGCGTACGCCCTCGCCGCCCCACGCGGCCTGTGCGTCCTGCGCGGCGTCCTGCGTGGCCGCTGCCACGCACAGCGGCGGAAACAGGCAGCACCACCAGTTTTGTCCGGCGGCTTCGCCCAGCTGCACCCGCAGCGCACGGTACTGACCGGCGGGCAGCGTGTAGTCGCCGTAGGTGCGGGTGTCGAACCACGCGTCGGTAAGCTCGACGCTGACCGGATAGCTGTACCCCGCCGCGCGCACCACGGTTTCGGCGGTCTGCTGCAGAGCAGGCAGCGCCCGGCGGGCGGCGGCCTCGGCCCCGGCGAGGGATTCCGTCTGCGCAAACAGCGTTTCGCATTTTGCCAGCAGCGCGTCCCGCACCTGCAGCTTGACCTGCTGGTCGGCAGGCGCATCGGAATTGGCCAGCACATGCAGGCGCAGCGTCTGGCTGCGGATGCGCGCGCACACCCGCCCGAAGCTGCACCAGCCCGTCAGGACCACTGCCAGCAGCGTGCCCAGCGCCACCGCCGCCAGAAGACAGCGCCGATGGCTTGCCCATGTATAAAAACGTACCATAAAAAAGCTCCTTTGCTTGTTATGTATGCCGTGAGTGTGGACAAACAGAAGCAAAGCTATGCTTTTTTACGCAAAAAAATCCGGCGGGACAGGCATATTCCACCCGCATTGCGCAGATAATGATACAGAACGCTTTTTGAGGGAGGCAGACGCATGCGGCAGGACAGCGAGACCCGGACGGCGGAGCAGGCCGTGCCGGAGACAACTTCTGCCGGTTTCTGGGCGCGGGCGCGGGAGCTGGCGGAGTGGATGGAAGAACAGGACAGCGCGGCCAATTAAAAAAAGGGAGGACAGCCGTCAGGGGCTGCCCTCCCCTTTTTATGTATCCGTTTT
>CAZYRD010000230.1:0-3898 GCA_964649475.1 uncultured Faecalibacterium sp. | reverse complement strand
GATGCGGCTGATCGCACCGACATCATCTTCCTCGAAAAACTGCCTCTGTTCTTCAAGTGATGTCCCGGCCGCTGGCACTGGCGGGCTTTTGCGCCCTTGCGGTCCTGCTTTTTGGCGTTCATTATCTGCCGTCAGCGGCCATTGTGCCGCTGGCGGTGCTTTTGCTTGTCGCAGCAGCGGCAGTGCTGGGGGTTGCGCTTGCGCGTAAAAGGTCTGTACCGGCAGCATTCGTCATTTTTCTTGCGGCGGCACTTGCTCTTCTGCGGCTGTTTGGACAACAGAAGGTCATCGAAGAAATCCGTGTGCTGGCTGACGGTGAATATCATGTGGTCGAAGGCGCGGTTTACGAAAAAAGCGAAGGCCTTTATGAAAACGTATATTCACTGGAACTGCGCGTAACGGCTCTGGACGGCAGAAAATGCAGTCCGTTCAAGGTGGTCTGCAGCAATGCGGAGCGCGGCGATGTAGGACAGCTGCTGCGTCTGCGGGTGCGGTTCGAGGAACCTTCACCCGCATATCGAACCGGACAGTACGCGAAAGGGATATACCTTTACTCTCTGCAGGAATATGCGGGTGAGGAAGAGGTGCTGGGCGACGGACAGGGCATTATGCTGGCTATGGCAAGGTTGCGCACAAAGCTGGGCGGTGTATTTATGCAGCTTGGCCGCAGCACGGGCGGTACGGCCGCGGCAATGATCGTGGGTGATCGCAGCCGGTTGGACTCGCTGATCTATTCCAGGTTTCAGGATGCGGGCGTTGCGCATATTCTGGTCGTTTCCGGTCTGCATCTTTCGCTGCTCAGTACGGTGGTGACGGAGGTGTGCGGAAAAATTTTCCGGCGCAGATGGCTGGTCACACTCGGTACGATGCTTTGCATAACAGCGTATATGCTGCTTGTCGGCATGACGGTAAGCATTGTCCGTGCAGGCGTGCTTGCACTGCTGGCGCTGGCGGCTCCGTTGTTTGACCGTACTGCCGATACCTATAACTCGCTTGGTTTGGCTCTTGTACTGCTGCTGGCGGTCGATCCCTATGCGGCGTGCGATCTCGGCCTTCTGCTTTCTTTTGGCGCCACACTGGGCGTGCTGTGTTTCGGAACACTGAACGTGCGGCATTTTCAGCTGGAAAAGAAGGGGCTTTTGGGGCGTCCGCTGCAGATGCTGGGCACCACCACCTTTGCGACGCTGTTCACCCTGCCGGTGCTGGCGTGGGAGGGAACGACGATCTCGGTGGGTACACTGGCTGCCAATGTGCTGTGCATTCCGCTCGTGCTGCCGGTCATGGTGATCGGTGTGGTGTTTTTGATTACGCATCTGATTTTTGGCGGCGCGCACCTGCTGCTGAGCGGAAATGCGTTGTACTTGCTTCTGCGTGTTTTGGAGACAGTCGTTGATGCCGTCGGACGGATCTTTTCTGACCGGTTGGGCGTCAGCGGGTGGACCGCAACGCTTATTCTTTGCTGTGCAGGCGCTGCGGCTTTTATTGTATACCACAGCCGTCTGCGGCGCTGGTGTGCTCTGTCCGGCTTTGGCGTTTTGTTGGCACTGTGTGCAGTAAGTTTTTCCTTGAATGCCGGTACGGTGCGTATTGCACTGGTCGGCGGCGGGATCAACCCGGCGGTCGTCGTCAGCCGGGACGGTGAATGTGCGGTATTGTACCGCGGTGTCCGCTCGAATCTGGACGCCGTACAGGAATATATGCAGCTGCAGAATCTTCGCCCGCCGCGGTTCGTAGCGGATCTTTCAGGAAACGACGTACAGGAAGCCATCAAAGCGGAGCTTGGGCGGCTGGATATGGTTGTGCCGGAACAGCGTGGCTACGCCGTATCGACCGAATGTCTGGACGGTGTGGAGCTGCTGACGGTCCGGCAAAAAGAAGGCGTGTTGTGTTACATTACGGTGGATGGATATTCGGTGGGGGTCAGCGCGGGTCCGGTGAGCTGCGAAACCTATCCGGCCTGCAATGCGTTTCTGGCCGGCCGTTCGGTGCCGGAAGGCCTGCGGACAGACCTGCTGGTCTGTATGCGGAATGTTCCGGATTGGGCACGACAGTACGCGGACGGCCTATGCTATACCGGCGAGGAACCGGTACTGTGGATCCGGCCCGGTGTAACGGCGCGTGTATTGAGGGCGGAAAAAGGTCTGATTGAATAGAGAAAGAAAAGGAGAGAAACGTATGCTGCTGGGGGATGAACGTAAATGGCAGGGCTTTTTAAAAAGCGCGGAAGAAGCTTCTGCGGTGTGCTTTGCTTCGGCAGACGAATACCTGTTGGCCACGCATGCGTTCCGGTTGACGCAGCATCTGCAGGAGCAGTGGGAGGACAGCGAGATCACCCGTATTGCGGGTGAGGATTTTACGCTGGAAGAAGCGGTACTTGCCGCGGGAACGATCTCCTTTTTTGCAACCAAACGAATCATCCGTATTGACCGTCTGCAGCCGGCATCTCTTTCCGATAAGGATATGACCGAGTTCTGCGACCTTCTGCACGATACGGAAAACGCTGTATTTATCATCACGCTTTGGTGTAAAAATCAAAAAGACCGCAAGGCCAAAAAGGTGAAGCAGCTGGAAGATGCTGTGCGTTTGACAGGCTGCTGGCAGGATCTGAGCGCACCGGGCGGAGGAGATCTGAAAGCCATGGCCAAACAGATGGCAAAGACGCTGGGCACCGCAATGGATGATGCGGCCGCACAGGAGCTTGCTGACCGCACCGGCGGGGATTTGTATCTTCTTTCCAACGAAGTTGCCAAGCTTGCGGCAGGGGCGGAGTACGGAACCATCACACAGAAAACGGTTTCGGCGCTTGCGACCCGCACGGTGGAGGCAGACGTATTCAAGATGATCGACGCAGTCACAGCCGGGCGTCCGGCGGATGCGTTTGCCATTCTGGACCGGCTGCTGTATCTGCGCAGCGAACCGGTTGCCATTGTGGGTGCGCTTGCATCCAGCTTTGTGGACATGGCCCGTGTGCAGACCGGCGGGCATCATAAGGTGGGATACGCAGGCGTTTTTAAGGATCTGCAGTATACCGGCAACGACTATCGCCTGAAACGCGCTTCGCAGAATGCGGCACGTTTTTCCCCACAGCAGCTGCGTGCTGCGCTGGAGATTCTGGTCGAATTGGATACCGCGCTGAAATCCTCGCCGCTGGACAATTCCGTTCTTCTGCAGACTGCGCTCAGCGAGCTTTGCGGGCTGGCACGAAGCGGACGCCGCTGATAGCGAATATTCATAAGGAGTGCTGTTATGGAAAAGATCCGTATCAATTCGGTGCTGATCGTGGAAGGAAAATATGACGCGGCCAAACTCAGCGATCTGGTGGATGGCCTTATCATCACCACCAACGGATTTTCCGTCTTTTCCGACACGGAAAAACAGCAGCTTATTGTGGAGCTGGGCCGCCGCCGCGGGCTGCTGGTGTTGACGGACAGTGATGCTGCAGGTTTCCGCATCCGCCGTTTTCTGAATGATATTGCGCAGAATGTCCCCGTAAAGAATGTGTATATTCCCAGCGTGGCGGGAAAAGAGAGCCGCAAACCCCACGCAGGTAAAGAAGGGCTGCTGGGGGTGGAAGGCATGGATGCGGCGCTTCTGCGCCGGTTGCTGGAGCAGGCCGGGGAAAAAGAGGCCCCTGCCCGGGCGGGCCGCAGCATTACCTATGCAGACCTGTACGAGCTGGGGGTTTCCGGTACGGCAGGTGCGGCACAGCGCCGGCGCGATCTTCTGCAGAAGGCAGGACTTCCGCTGCGCCTGAGCAAAAAAGCTCTGCTGGATGTGGTGAACAGCCTGTACTCCTACGAGGAGTTTGTGCAGCTTTGTGAGGAGCCGGTGCCGACGGATAGGTGTAGGATTACAATTGATATGTTACAAAGATTGAAAAATAAAAGATGACGGATGG
>CAZYRD010000229.1:0-3900 GCA_964649475.1 uncultured Faecalibacterium sp. | reverse complement strand
GACAGGCGGCAGGCACCGCCGCAGCGGCAGCGCTGCAAAAGGGGATCACCCCCGCCGCTCTTGCGCGGGAGCACTTTGCCGCAGTGCAGAAGACCCTGCAGGAGGACGGTGCATTTCTGCCGCACCTGCCAAGGCCGGTGTCGGCGCTGACACAGCGTGCCGAAGTAAATCTTTCTGCGGAGGACCGGGCGCGCCTGTTCAACGGCTGGGAACGTCCCCGTGACGAAGCGCAGGAAAACGGCATTTATCAGGCGGTGGGGGACGCGCTCACCTTCCTCTTTGAAGTGCCGCAGTACATCGGCAGCCTGCGCCTGCAGCTCGACCCGGATTTCCATCGGCTTTCCATATCGGACAACGCCAAAATGCGGGTTTTCACCATGAAGCTGCACACCGGCAGAGATTTTCGGCCGGTGCGCGTGGCAGATACCGTCGTCAAGGCCTTTGCCGTATACGCCGACGGGGTCGAGGTGGCGCGGGTGGAGGACAATTTCCGCAGTCTGGTGCGTCTGCCACTGTGCCTGTGGGCAAAAGAGCTGAGCATCCGCTGGCTTGCAACCAACGGTGCGCCGCAGGTGCATTTGTTCTCGGCCGATCTTCTGGAAGAATGAGCCTCCCGGACGGCGGCAGTAAAAAAGAATACCAGAAAAAACGCTCCGGTTTTCCGCCAAAATGCAGAAAACCGGAGCGCTTTTTTCATTGAAAGCTGTTTGAAAATATCTGGCAGGTGCGCTGGGCGGGCATGCTCAGCGGACGATCAGCCCCATGGGCACGGGGCGTTCCGCATCGGAGTCGTCCGGCTGACGGTCGGAGATGCGCAGCGTCCGCCGGTCGTGCAGCAGGATCTGTGCCGAACCGCCGCCCGTGCTGGGCGCCATCTGCACGTTGGTGCTCATCCGGCTCATGGCGCCGTGCTCGGTGCAAAGGGGCTGGCCGACCTCCGGATGACAGATGACCACCGGCGGACGGCCTCCTTCAATTTCGTAACGGAGCATGATTTTCCCGGCGTGTGTGGCCGTACGGTGGCAGACGGCTGTAAGCTCCGGCTGCGCCGCGCGTGCCGCGGCTGTTCAGCGGACGGTGATCTTCGCCACGCGCACCACAAGGTTGAAGCCGTAGCCGAAAGGCACGGTGGAGATGCTGAGCTTGCCGTTCTCCTGTGTGAACTTCAGCGCGTCGCCGTTGTCCAGCCAGCGCACCTCGGCAACGGGGGCGTCAAAGGCAAAGGTTTCGGTGAAATCCATCGGACGGTTGATGGCCACGTTGGGGTCGCTGCTCATACCAAGATCGTGCACAAACAGGTACCAGCAGTCCTCGCCCTTCAGCACAAAGTCTCTGGGCTTGTTTTCCACCTCGATGCCGGTGGGCACCGGGCTGCGCAGCGCCTCCTCGTAAACGGAGGTCCACTGGCCAAGCGTCTCCAGCATGGCGCGGTCGATGGGGCGCAGGCTGCCGTCGCCCATGGGGCCGACGTTCAGCAGATAGTTGCTGCGGTAGCGGCGGCATACGGCGAGATCCTCGATGATCTCGCCCAGCGGCTTGTAGTTCAGGTCCTGCGCCGCATAGCCCCAGTGATCGTTGAACACCTGACACATCTCGCTGGCGATGTATTTGGGCGATGCGGTCAGGTTGATGGGCTGGGGCTTGCCGCGCTCAAAGGTGACGCTGTCCAGCTCAATGTGGCCCAGCGCGCCGCGGGCGTCCAGACCGGTGTTGTTGATGATCATGGCCTCCGGCTGGTGAGAGCGGATCATGCCGTACATGGCGTCCTCCTCCCAGTTTTCGTGAGGCTTGTTCCACATGCCGTCAAACCACAGGCCGCCGATCCTGCCGTAATTGGTGCACAGCAGCTCCACGCTGGCGCGCAGATATTTCAGATAGGCGGGGAAGTCGGCGTCGTAATCGGGATGGTGCCAGTCCAGCAGGGTGTGGTAGAAGAAGGGGATCAGCCCGTTTTCGCGGCAGGCGTCCACAAACTCCCGCACGTAGTCGCGGCCAAAATTGGTCATGGAATCAAAGGTGGTCAGGCCCTTGGTGTCGTACAGAGAGTAGCCGTCGTGGTGGCGGGTGGTCAGGGTGATGTACTTGCAGCCGGCGGCCTTTGCGGCTTCGGCCAGCTCCTTTGCCCAGGTGGGCTTGGGAGCAAATTCTTTCTGCAGAGGCTCGTATTCCTCTGCGGGAATATTCAGGCACCAGCGGGCCCATTCGCCCTTGCCCAGACGGCTGTACAGACCAAAATGTACAAACATGCCAAAGCCAAGCTGCTCAAAATCCTTGATGTACTGTCTGACGATCATGCTCCGTTCTCCTTTTCACTGTTTGCGTTATTTGCTGTTCGCACCGTTGCCGCGGTGCGCTGTGTCCGTTGGAATATGCGGCCGGATCATTCGCCGAAGCGCATCCGGGCAAGGTCGCGGTAATTGATCAGCTTGATGCCGTGCGCCTCAACGTGCTGCTTTGTTTTCGGGTCCTTCATAATGCGGTACTCCCACACCCGGAACTGCCATCTGCCGCAGGCGTCCTTCAGCTCGTCCGCTTCCAGTGCGGGGTGCAGGTAGGTTTCGGTGATGCCCGCCGGCAGGTTTTCGTACAGGGCGTACAGGTAATCCTGATAATTTTCGTAGCTTTCGTCCTGCGGGCCGCCCCATTCGCCGGGCAGAAGATGGTCCGGCAGAGCGATGTGCGCGGCAGCGGCGGCCTCCACCATTTTTGCGGCGGCGGTGCGGGTGAAGTCCGCATCGGTGCCGATGCCCAGCATGCTGTTGCCGAAGTCGATGTCCGCAACGGAGGCCGGCAGACGGAAGCCCAGCCGGTAGGGGGCAAGGGTCTCCAGCGTGGCGGCAAGCAGCTCCCAGCGGCCGGTGGCAATGCCGTAAAGAGAGCCCATGTGGTTGTCCGCATGGGAGGGATTCAGCCCCAGCGTGCGGCAGCGTTCGATCTGCGCCCGCAGCTCGGCCTTCACCTCGTCAATGTCCGCGTTTTGCTCCGCGGCCAGCGTGCCGTGGGGGAAATACCCCTCCTCATCCCGCAGTGAGGCGGTGTTTTCACTGTTCACGGGGCCCCAGCGCAGGGAGCTCCACTCGCTGGTGAGGGTCAGGTGTACGCCGATGGCCAGCTGCGGATTTTTTGCGGCAAAGCGGCAGGCCTGCGGGGCCCACGGTGCGGGCGCCATGACGGTGGAGGAGGTCAGTGCGCTGTGCTCGTCCGTCAGCAGATCCATCACGGCGGCGTTGCCGCACTGGAACGCGCCGAGATCGTCGGCGTTGATGATCAGATAGCGGTCCATGGTTCCATTCCTTTCCGGTTTGTTTTCTACTTTTCATTGTATCGGAACACATCCTTTAAATCAAGTCTTTTTTGTGAAAATTTCCCTCCGTCGAAACAGTGATTTTCGAACGAAAAAAAGCTGAAAAATCAGCACTTTTCTCTGTTGCACCTTGTCGGAACTTCGGGTATACTATATAATAGTATAATTTTTTGTTATACGTTTTTTGGGTACGATTTTGAAGTGATCAACCGTTTGAATTTTATGAAGGAGAGTTGCAATGCAGACTTATCTGAAAAACGGCTACATCGTGACCATGGGCGCGGACGAGACCGTCTACGACGGCGGCGGCGTTCTGGTCGAAGGCGAAAACATCGTGGCTGTCGGTAAAATCGACCCTCAGCTGGTCAAGCCTGACGCTGAGGTCATCGACCTGCAGGGCAAGTACGTTCTGCCCGGCTTTGTCAACACCCATGTCCACACCTCTCAGCAGATCTCCCGCGGCGTCGGTGACGACGTGGACTTCATGACCTGGCTGCACAAGAGAATGTGGCCCTATGAGAGCAATATGACCGAGGAGGACTCCTACGTTTCCACCCTGATGACCTCTCTGGAGCTGATCCGCTCCGGCGTCACCT
>CAZYRD010000228.1:0-3919 GCA_964649475.1 uncultured Faecalibacterium sp. | reverse complement strand
GCGCGGTGTCAATGACGCCGTCGATCACCACATCGTAGATGTGGGTGTTGCACGCCAGCAGGCGCACCAAGATGCACAGATGGGAATAGCCGATGACATTGCGGATGATGACGTCGTGGATATCCCGCTCGCGGCGGTTCCAGTCGCTGTGCATGACATGTGTACTGCGCAGGCTGCCGCCGGGACGGTACACATCCCCGGCGATGGCGGTAAGCGCCACGATATCGTCACCGGTGCGGCCGGTGATATCCGAAACAACGATGTGGTGACAGCCGTTGCGCAGGTTGACGCCGTCCTGATTTTCCATATTCTGCCGCATGCCGTCGATCATTTTGGACATACATGCGTCAAATTCGATTTTTTCCACGCGGCCGTGGGCGCAGGCCTCCATGGAGATGCCCCAGCCGTGGGATCCCACGATGCGCAGGCCGCTGATGGAGAAGTTTTCCACATTGGCAAACAGCACGCCGATGCCGCGCCAGTCGCCGTAATGCGACTCGCCCGGGTCGTTTGCGTCCGTGCCATAGGAATGGTCGTGGCGGTCCCAAAACTGAATACCCTCCGGCGTGCGGCGCTCTTCGGGGATCCAGTCACCGTACTGTACCAGATCCTCCGTTTCGTAGGGACAGAGCACGGCCAGCAGCTTGCTGCTGTCACCGGTGGCGCGGGGATGATCGGCACCCTGCAGGGTGCACAGGCCCTCGCCGCGCAGATGCACATTGCGGATGCGCACCGGATCGGCAATGCCCATGCCGCAGTTTGCGGTACGGAAGAAGTTGTCGCGGCAGCGGTCCGAAAGCTTGATGGTACAGTTTTTCAGGATGACCGTGGTATTCTCCGGAATAAGAACGGCGCGGTCCAGCAGCCAGCAGGTACGCTCCGGCTCAACCGCCGACACGCGCGGCGGAATGACGAGCGTGCGCTCGGCGTCCAGATTTGCCAGGGCGGCTTCGATGCGCTCGTTGTCCGAAGCCGCGATAAAATCATTGACATCGGTCATGGCCGTTTCTCCCTTTACAGTTCCATACCCACGCGATAAATATCGCCCGCCGCATCGCTGTAATAGCATGCTCCGTTGTAAAAATCGATCCACTCCGCCTCGCGGGGGAAGCCCAGCTGCGCCAGATCCGCATGCGCCAGCTGGCGCTTCTGTGCCGGATCGATCACACGCAGCGCGGGCGGCGGCGTGACGTCAAACCCCTCGGATGAGTAAACGTACCCGCCGTACCAGCAGCCGCCCTGAACGTACTGATGATATTCGGTGTCGAAATGCTCCAGAACATCCGCAGCTTCCAGCGTCACCGTGCGCACACCGTATTCTGCCGTGACATCACCCCCGGACAGCTTCGGCAGTGCAAAGGCAAAATAGCGGGTCTGCCGGACGGCGTCCCGCATGGTATAAGCGTAAAGGACGCCTTTTTCCCTGTCGACAACAAAGTTGCCGTAGGGACGGACGTCCGTTCCTTTTTCACCGGAGCACCACAGGGAGGCATCCTGCACAAAACCGACGCGGATGACCTGCACCAGCGTCATGGCGAAGGAGCTCTCCGCTCTCTGCAGCCGGTAAACGCAGCAGACACCCTCGCGGCGGTCCTCTTCGGCGGCATAATTGTTGTACAGGTTTGCATACAGCAGAGGGAATTCGTCTCCCGGCGCATAGTATTCGCAGCCAAAGGCCACCGCGTTGAAATGCGGTACGACGGCGTCGCCGGCATCCGTGTGGAACGCAGCCCGCAGCGGCAGAACCGCCTGCGCATCTTCGGTCGCGGCGTTCAGCGGGCGGGCGTCGAAAGCCCATGCGCTGCCGTCTGCGTCAAAGCGGAACATCCAGTCGCCCCAGAAGGCACCATCCTGCCCTGCGTGACCTTCCACAGGCGGCTGCATCCTTGCCACTTTTTCGATCCTCATGCCGTTTTCCTCCTTTGCTATACACCAGCGGATATTTGCGCGGATCAGAACTCAAAGCCGCAGTGCTTAAGGAACTCCCGTGCCACCAGCGTGGCGCCGGTCTGGTTTGGATGGATGCGGTCCCACGCAAGGTAGGAGGAATGACGGATGCTGCAATAATCCGCAAAAAGCTTCTGCAGGTCAACGAACACACAGCCGTGCTTCTCTGCCAGCTTGCGGCAGATCTCCGTGTATTCATCCATGCGGGCGCGCATGACGTCGGCCGGGTTGGGCTCGATATAGTACGGAGACAGCACGAAAACACCCTTGGTGCCGTTTTTGGCTTTGAGGATCATCTCCTCCACATTGCGCTCGTACTCATCGGGCATGACCTGATATTCGCCGATGACGGGCACGTCGAACTGACGCCACACATCGTTGATGCCAATGCAGATGGATACCCAGTCCGGCTTCTGTGCGATCACGTCACGGTCAAACCGTGCCAGCAGGTCACGGCTGGTGTGGCCGGAAATGCCGGAGTTGGTCACACGGATGCGGCGCTCCGGATAGCAGGCGCACAGCAGGCTGTCGATGATGCGCACATAACCGTGGCCGAGATTGTCAAACATGGGGACGCTGGCTTCGCCAAGGCTGCCGGCGTCGGTGACGGAATCACCCGCAAAAACGATGTGGTCATTGTTTTCAAAAAGCATAGTGCTTTCCTCTCTTTTCTGTTATCTTTTCAAACGGCACGGTGCCGTTTTCAGTTTACATGAACAAGCGAATATGCCCATGCGGGCTCTGCCTCACGGCACATCCAGCGGCCGCCTGTGAAATCCGGGAACGGCACCGGTGCGCCGCCTGTGTCGATGGACTGCTCCGAAAGCGGCGTGATCGCCATCAGGGTGGCCATATCGTAGGCGTCCACCGGCATGGGACGGTTTTCCCGGATGGCGGCGAAGAACGCGTCCATCATCAGCCCATCCATACCACCGTGTTCGCCGCGTACACCCTCCTGCGCAAAACGCTTCCACATGGGGTGGTCGTATTTTTCCAGATAGGCATCCATATTGCAGTGCTTCCAGTCCGGATCCTCTGTGCCAAGCCAGACGGAACGGCTGTTTTCATCAAACATGCCCTTCGTACCCTGCACCTGAAAACAACGGGAATACCAGCGCGGCAGGCTGGTGTTCAGCGTCAGGGTGATGGTCTGCCCGCCCGCGCATTTCAGTACGGTGGTGACAACATCCGCCTGTTTGAACACCGCGTGCGCCAGCGGATGCCCCTCGCCGCCCTTTTCCACGGCGTAGGCGTTTGCGCCTTTGGCACCGGAGGCAAACGAACTGAGCGAAACGATGCGGTTGCCGCGGTTGATTTCCAGCACCTTTGCCAGCGGCCCCATTGCATGGGTGGGATAATATTCACAGTTACGGTTCTGCGCTTCGATCAAGCGGAAATTATACTCGATGCTTTCATCAAACAGCAGATAACGGCAGTCGTGGCAGTAACCGCCCTGACAGTGGACGATCTCGCCGAAAAGCCCCTGCTTTACCATATGCAGCGCGGCAAGCTCCTCGCGGCCGAAGCAGCAGTTTTCCAGAAACATGATGGGGGTACCGGTTTCTTCGTAGGCGTGCACCAGCCGCCAGCAGTCCTCCACCGTGGTACCGCCGCCCACCTCGCAGCCGACGATTTTGCCGGCCTTCATCGCCATGATGGAATATTCCACGTGGGTCAGCCAGTCGGTACCGATGATGATGACATCCACGTCCTCGCGATCGATCAGCTCTTTTGCCGTATCCACCATTGCCGGTGCACGGCCCTGCTTTTCTTTCAGGAGTTCTGCCGCTCTTTTCCGGTTTTCCGAAGAAATGTCGCACAGTGCGTTGACCTGCACGGTGCTCCAGTCCGAGACCGCCTCCCGCAGCAGACTGTACACGCGGTGGCCGCAACCGATGATGCCAAGACGAATGTTCTTCATTGCCGAACCTCTCTTTCCTTTTTCTCAATTATACAAAGAAAACCGGGCAAT
>CAZYRD010000227.1:0-3924 GCA_964649475.1 uncultured Faecalibacterium sp. | reverse complement strand
CCGTAGTAGTCGTCGGCGTTGATGACGGCAAAGGGGCCGTCAACAATGTCCCGCGCGGCGCGGATGGCATGGCTGGTGCCCCAGGGCTTTACGCGGCCTTCGGGCACGGCGTAGCCTTCGGGCAGGTCGTCCAGCTCCTGAAAAGCGTAGTGCACCTTCAGCTGCTTTTCCAGCCGGGCGCCCACCACTTCCTTGAAATCCTTTTCGATGGCGTGCTTGATAATGAAGACGACTTCCTCAAAGCCGGCACGCATGGCGTCGTAAACGGAATAATCCAGAATGACCTCGCCGCTCGGGCCGACGGGATCGATCTGCTTCAGGCCGCCGTAGCGGGAACCCATGCCGGCTGCCATAACGATCAGAACAGGTTTTTTCATAATTGCATCCTCCGTGTAATACCGTGATGGTTATTCTTTGTATCCGTTGGGATTTTTGGACTGCCAGTTCCAGCTGTCACGGCACATCTCGTCGATGCCGAACTCTGCCTTCCAGCCCAGCAGCTCCTCGGCTTTGGCGGGGTCGGCGTAGCAGGTGGCGATGTCGCCGGGGCGGCGAGCCACGATTTTGTAGGGCACGGGACGGCCGCTGGCCCTTTCATAGGCTTTTACCACATCCAGCACGGAGTAGCCCTTGCCGGTGCCGAGGTTCACCACGAACAGACCGCTGTTTTCGCACAGCTTTTTCCATGCGGCCACATGGCCGCGGGCCAGATCCACCACGTGGATGTAATCCCGCACGCCGGTGCCGTCGTGGGTGGGGTAGTCGTTGCCGTAAACGGAAAGGCACTCGCGCTTGCCCACGGCAACCTGTGCAATGTAGGGCACAAGGTTGTTGGGAATGCCCTGCGGGTCCTCGCCGATGAGGCCGCTTTCATGGGCGCCGATGGGATTGAAGTACCGCAGCAGCGCAATGTTCAGGGAGGGATCCGCCGCGGCAATATCCATCAGCATGTTTTCGATCATCAGCTTGGTGGCGCCGTAGGGATTGGTGGTGGAACGGGGAAAATCC
The DNA here is from genome assembly GCA_964649475.1 of uncultured Faecalibacterium sp. Lineage (GTDB taxonomy): Bacteria > Bacillota > Clostridia > Oscillospirales > Ruminococcaceae > UBA1762. Next base: position 2,916 of record CAZYRD010000227.1, on the reverse strand, counting down.
TCCCGGATGGGCACGCTGGCGGGGTCGCCGTACACCGTGGCGGAGGAGGAAAAGACGAAATTCTTCACCCCGTGGCGGCGCATGCTCTCCAGAATGCGCAGGGTGCAGATGAGGTTGTTGCTGTAATATTCCAGAGGCTTTGCCACGCTTTCGCCCACGGCCTTGTAGGCGGCAAAATGGATGACGCCCTCGATCTCGGGATGGGCGTCAAACAGCGCCTCCACTTTGGCGGCGTCGGTCAGGTCGATCTCCACAAAGGGGATATCCTTACCCACGATGGCGCTCACCCGGCGGAGGGCCTCCGGACAGGAGTTGCAGTAGTTGTCGGCCACCAGAACGTCGTGCCCTGCGTTGATGAGCTCAATACAGGTGTGGCTGCCGATGTATCCGGCACCGCCGCTGATCAGGATGGACATGACATGTTCGCCGGCAGAGCGCGCCGGCTCAGACCTCCTCGTTTATTTTTTTGGTCGTCAGTATCTTGACGCTGGATGCGTATTCGGACGGGGTCATTCCCGTTACTTTCTTGAAATGGCGGGAGAAATAGTGGATGGACGTATAGCCCAGCCGGACGCTGATCTCGGTGAAATTGTTGCGGTTCTGGCGGATCATCTGCCGGGCGGCCTCTATTTTCAGCCGGCCGAAATATTCCATCACGCCGCCGCCGGTCTTTTCGCGGAAGATCTTCTGCAGATAGCTGCGGCCCACAAGGTTTTCGCGGCAGACATCCTCCAGCGTCAGCCGCCGGTGGATGTTGGCTTCCAGATAGGCGGTCACCTTATCCATAAAATCCTTCTGGGTCTTTTCCCGGATCAGGCTGCCGGGCTGGGGCAGGGCGCGGCCGTCCGCGGCGGTGTTTTTGGCGGTGCGCAGCAGATGGATGAGCATCCATTCCAGATTCAGCCGGATCAGCTGCTCGGCGGCAAAGGGAACTTCCTCCCCGCGCCGTTCCAGCAGCTTGGTGTCCGGATCGTTGAGCGGGGTGGAAAAAGCGCTCTGCGCCTCCGAGATGATGGAGGCCATACAGTTGCGCTCCACATCGCTGACGGAAAGCACCCGGTTTTCAAAAAAGTGCATGGCGGGGCTGTCACACTCAAAGCTGATGACCACAAGGTTGGGGGCTACCTCGCCGTTGGCCCAAAGCTTGTGGAACTCACCGGGCTTGTGGAAGATCATCTGCCCCTTTTTCAGCACATAATGCCGGTCGTCGCCGGTCACCTCCACCTCGCCCTTGTCCACGTACAGAAATTCCCAGAACGGGTGGGATTCGCCCTCGTAATAATAGCTGCTGGTGTATTCAAAATAGTGGATCGTCACGATGCGCAAAACTGTCAGAGACATCTGCAGCTCGGTGAACTGATAGCCCATCGTCACTCACTCCTTTGCGTGCCGGCGCCGCGGGCAGGGCGGTGCGGCGTGTTATACTTTTATCATAACAAGCCGGCGCGCCGGATGCAAGATGCGGATTTGTCCAATTGCACATTTATTATACCAGAACATGCACAAGTGTGCAAATAGTATTTGCAAAATCTTCGCTTTTTTGTATTATTAAATTGAAAGGATATGTGCCGCGGCGCCCGGCAGAAAACGGGGAACGGCACAGAGAAAAAGGAGGACGCACCATGAAATTTTTGGGACTGGAACTGCCGGTAAAGCAGCTGCCGGAGCTGGACGCGGGCTTTGTGCCGCTGGAGGCGTTTTTTGCCGCGCACCAGAAGCTTGCGCAAAAACCGGTATGCATCACGGTGGAGCGCAGCCGCGGGCAGATCGGCGCGTGGGAGACAAAGCTCATCGGCACGCCGGAATACGCCGAAGCCGACGCCTATTATATGGACCGTCTGGTCAAATTCCTGCTGTGGAGCTGGGGCGGCTTCCGTGTCAGCATCTGCGGCGACGGGGCCGCAGCCGCCGGCATTGCAAAAGCCTATTCGGCGGGCGGCAGCCGCGCTTTTGACAAGGACTTTATGGAGCGTGTGTACGAATGCCCCTTTGAGGTGGTCAGCCTTCCGTACGAAAGCAAGCCCGCCGCATATCAGGTAAGCGAGGCGCTGGGCCGCCACACCAACGGCTGCCGCATCGGCTTTGACGCGGGCGGTTCGGACCGCAAGGTCAGCGCCGTCATCGACGGCGAATGCGTGTACAGCGAAGAGGTGGTCTGGTTCCCCAAGACCAACGCCGACCCGGACTATCACTTCAGCGGCATTGTGGAAGCGTTCAGGACCGCGGCCTCCAAAATGCCCCGCGTGGACGGCATCGGTGTTTCCAGCGCGGGGGTGTACATCGACAACAAGCCCATGGTGGCCAGTCTGTTCCTGAAAGTGCCCGCCGAGCTGTACGACGCCAAGGTGAAAAACATTTATATGCGTGCCGCCGCCGAAATAGGCGACGTGCCGCTGGTGGTGGCCAACGACGGCGACGTCACCGCACTGGCCGGCGCCATGGGTCTGGGGGACAACGCCGTGCTGGGCATGGCTATGGGTACCAGTGAGGCGGTGGGCTATGTGGACCCGGACGGCAACATCACCGGCTGGCTCAACGAGCTGGCCTTTGCTCCTGTGGACGGTGCGCCCGACGCCATGGAGGACGAGTGGAGCGGCGACATCGGCTGCGGCGTCAAGTATTTCAGTCAGGACGGCGTCATCAAGCTGGCGCCCCGTGCCGGCATCGAACTGACCGGCGCTTCCCCCGCCGAAAAGCTGAAGGAAGTGCAGGCGCTGATGGCGCAGGACGACCCCCGCGCCGCCGCCGTGTACCGCAGCATCGGCGTGTATCTGGCACATTCGCTGGCGCTGTACGCCCGCTTCTACGATATCCGCCACGTGCTGATGCTTGGCCGCGTGATGAGCGGCAAGGGCGGCGATATCATTCTGGAGACCGCCTGCAGCGTGCTGGCGGAGGAGTACCCCGACATTCCGT
>CAZYRD010000226.1:0-3932 GCA_964649475.1 uncultured Faecalibacterium sp. | reverse complement strand
TCGTATCCGGCGAAAGCGGAAACCAGCATGATCAGCGTGCTTTCCGGCAAATGGAAATTGGTCAGCAGACCATCCATAACGCCGAATTTGTAGCCGGGATAAATGAAAATGCCGGTTTCGCCGCTGCAGGCTTTGATGCAGCCGTGTTTTTGCCAGACAGATTCCAGTGTACGGCAGCTTGTTGTACCGACACAGATCACGCGGCGGCCCTCCGCTTTGGCGGCGTTGATTTTATCTGCAGTATCTTCATCCAGAGAGTACCATTCGGTATGCATCTGATGATTCCGGATATCATCCTCCTGCACCGGGCGGAAGGTACCCAGACCAACATGCAGGGTCACCTGTGCGGTTTCGACGCCCATTTTTTCCAGTTCGTCAAATACCTCCTGCGTAAAGTGCAGTCCGGCTGTAGGTGCGGCTGCACTGCCGAGCTGAGCAGCATAAATGGTCTGGTATTGCTCATTATCCTGCAGCTGTTCGGTGATATACGGCGGCAGCGGCATTTTGCCGACCTGATCCAGAACGGCAAAGAAGTTGTCGCCGGAATAAGTGAAACGCACCAGCTTATTGCCGTCGGGCAAAGTTTCCAGGATCTCGGCGTTCAGCAAACCTTCGCCGATTTCGATGCGCACGCCGGTTTTCAGGCGTTTGCCGGGCTTGGCGAGGCATTCCCAGATATCATTTTCTTTCTGCCGCAGCAACAGCAGTTCGCAAACCGCTCCGGTAGGCTGTTTGACGCCGATGACGCGTGCGGGAATGACACGGGAATTGTTTACAACCAGAAGATCACCTTTGCGCAGAAGAGACGGCAGCTCGCGGAAAATGCGATGCTCCAGCTGGCCGGTCGTACGGTCCATACACAGCAGACGGCAACTGTCCCTGGGCTCGGCAGGATGCTGCGCGATCAGTCCCTGCGGCAGATCATAGTAAAAATCGCTTGTACGCATAATTGTTTCCATGGAGGCTCCTTGTGACATTTACAGTCACTGCTTCATACAATCAAATCAGAAGCACAATATGTGAAATATAATAACAATTTATTATAGCCCATTTTGAAAGATTTTACAAGGTGATTTGCGAAAAGGAGGGCTAATATATGAAAAAGCTGCTGTTTCGTGGTGCGGCTACGGCGTTGGTAACGCCTTTTACACCGCAGGGTGAATTGGATGAAGATATGCTGCGGCGATTGCTGCAGTATCAGCTGGAAAATGGCGCAGCTGCAGTGGTTCTGTGCGGAACAACCGGCGAAAGTCCTGTTTTAAGCTTTCAGGAAAAACAACGGATCTTTCAGATCGGTAAATTCGTGTGCGGCGGACGAATTCCGGTGATCGCGGGAGTCGGCGACAACGACACCAACCACACGGTACAGACTGCAAAAATGGCGGAACAATGCGGCGTGGACGGTCTGCTGGTCGTGACGCCCTATTATAATAAAACAACACAGCGCGGGGCGATACAACATTATGAGAAAGTGCTGGAAGCAACACAGCTTCCGGTTATTCTTTACAATGTACCTTCGCGCACCGGCGTGGATCTTTCAGTGGAAACGGTTCGCAGGCTGGCGGATTTCCCAACGGCGGCAGGCATCAAGGAAGCCGCGGGTAATATGGAAAAGATCGCTCTTCTGCGGGCCGCATGTCCGCGGGATTTTGCGATATATTCAGGAAACGATGCGGATACGTTGCCGGTTCTTGCGCTGGGCGGAGATGGAGTAATATCTGTCACTTCCAATTTGCTTCCGAATGTGGTAAACTTTCTATGTGAAGCATTCTGGAACGGTAATTATGAAAAAGCGCTCCGGAATCAGCTTCTGCTGGCACCTTTGAATAGGTCGCTGTTTGAAATGGTAAATCCGCTGCCGATAAAAGCCGCGATGGAAGCAATCGGGTTTCCGTGCGGGCAATGCCGGCTGCCGCTGGAACAATTAACACAGGAACAGTGTACGGCTTTGCTGGAACGCATCCGACCACTGCTGCACCAGGATTTCATTGAAATATAATTATTATTGACCGAAAGGATTGTAAAGATGAACAGGAAACTGATTGTACGCGTTGGCATGCTCCTGCTGATCGCCGCCGCGTTGTGCGGGTTGACATGGTCTGTCATATCGATATGGGAGCATCAAATGGCACAGGAACAGCCTGTATTTGCGGATTCGGTGAGTGTGCCGGTGGAAGAGTCCATTGCGGAGGAATCGGCCGCAAGTGAAACATCGGCGCTTTCGATACCCGAGCCGGAGGAAGAACCGGAACCGGTCATCCGAAAAGTGCGTTTTTCCGCCGTTGGTGACAATCTGATCCACGGATCCATCTATTTGCAGGGCGCCCAACGCGCTGCAGGAACTGACAAGGACTATGACTTTACATATCTTTATGAGAAGTTTGCGGATTTTCTAACGCAATATGATGTCAATTTTATCAATCAGGAAACGTTGATTACCGATGAACTGGCGCCTTCGCACTACCCCTGCTTCGCAACTCCCGGTGAGATCGGCCGCGAGGCGTATCGGCTTGGGTGGCGCGTGTTCGGTTCCAGCAACAATCATTCCTACGATAAGGGTGCCGAGGGCATCTCCTCTACCCTGCGTTTCTGGGATGCCATGCCGGATGACGTTGTGAATGTAGGTTATTATCGCGATGCAGAAGATTACGCCAATATTCGCAAGCATACCGTCAATGATGTGACGATCGCATATCTGGCGTACACCCAGTACACAAACGGTATCCCCACCCCTGCCGGTGCGGAGGCGCACATCATTTATACCTCGCAGACTGATATCATGGAACAGCAGATCCGTCAGGCAAAAGAAGAATCGGATGTTGTGGTCGTTTCCGTTCACTGGGGCATTGAAGACAGCCATACCGTTACGCAGGAACAGAAAAATCTGGCGGCTCAGATGGGCAACTGGGGGGCGGATGTGATCATTGGTACGCATCCGCATGTGATCCAGACCATTGAAATGCTGACGAATGAAGACGGCAGTTCCACGCTTTGTGCGTATTCGCTGGGCAATTTTGTGTCGGCGCAAAGCCGTCCGGATGAACTGATCGGCATAGCTCTGTCCTTTGATCTGCTGCTGGATGAACAGGATGCGCTGACGATCGAGAATGTTCAGGCACATCCCGTTGTTACGGATTACGGCAGCGGTTACAGCAATATCCGGGTCATGCTGCTGAAGGACTACACCGAAGAAGAAGCACAGGTACACGGTGTACGCGGCAGCTATCCTGAATTCGGTTACGAATACGTCCGGCAGGTCATACGCGACTATATTCCGGAGGAGTATATCAACTGGGCGGAATAAAAACGGCTGACCGGAATGAAAGGCCCTCTGCTTCCCTATCGATCATTCGATATATTGCAGGATTTTTGAATATTCCTGCAGCATGCGTTCCATTGAAACAGCGCAGTTGGCGGGACTTGTTGAGGGCAATCCAACAACAGGCATGCCCGTTTGCGGCAGGATCAGTTTTTTATACCATTTCTCGGCGGTTTTTCCGGTGGCAAAAATGGCCCGGACGGGTGCCGCTTTCAATATTGCGGAGATGTCATTTGCCACAGGCGATTTGATGGTAGCGTCCTGCGCGCCGGTGATCTCGCATTGTGCCAGCACGTCCCAGAGCGCGATATGATGCCGGCGCAGAAAAGCAATGCGTTCCGGTGTTCCGATAGGAACCGGTTCATCAAACAGCATTGCCAGAACCTTCCAGAACCGGTTCTGTGGATGTCCGTAATAGAAACCGACGGCTCTCGATTGCGGCGACGGCATGGTTCCCAGAATCAGAACACGGGACTCCGCATCAAAAACCGGTTCGATCGAGTGATTCACCAACATAACAGAGACGATCCCCTTTTCAGCAAAAATCCCCCGCCGCAGATGGTCGGGGGTCGTAAGAAAGTAATATCGTATTTTTGCAGGAACGGCATGGCTT
>CAZYRD010000225.1:0-3941 GCA_964649475.1 uncultured Faecalibacterium sp. | reverse complement strand
CAGTAGCTGCTGGACAGATTGAATTGGCTCCAATGACATGTACATTCTTGGTAGTATAAGAAATGTTAAATGATTAACAAATGATGGGTGCATTTTTCGGACAAAAGTTTTATAATATCTGTATGAGAATTATGTGGGGTTAGACATAAATATAATGTAAAAAAGGAGAATAACACTATGGCAAACAGATTCATTCTAAACGAAACCTCTTATCACGGCTCAGGTGCAATTAACGCAATCGCAGACGAAGCAAAGGCAAGAGGTTACAAAAAAGCATTCGTATGCTCGGACCCAGACCTTATTAAATTTGGCGTTACAAAAAAAGTATTAGATGTATTAGAAGGTGCAGGTCTTCCATACGAAATCTATTCCAATATTAAAGCAAACCCAACAATCGAAAATGTACAGACTGGTGTAAAAGCACTTGCAGAATCTGGTGCAGATTATATCGTAGCTATCGGAGGTGGTTCTTCTATGGATACAGCAAAAGCTATCGGTATCATCATGACAAACCCAGAATTTTCTGATGTAAAGAGTCTTGAAGGAGTTGCTCCTACAAAGAATCCATGTACACCAATCTTTGCAGTACCTACCACAGCTGGTACAGCAGCAGAAGTTACTATCAACTATGTTATCACAGATCCGGAAAGAAACTGCAAGATGGTATGTGTAGACCCACATGATATTCCAGTGGTAGCATTTGTTGATCCGGATATGATGGCTACTATGCCTGCAAGCCTGACAGCAGCTACAGGTATGGATGCTCTGACACATGCAATCGAAGGTTATATTACAGGCGGTGCTTGGGAACTTTCCGATATGTTCCATATCAAAGCCATCGAGATCATTGCAAAGAACCTCCGTGCAGCAGTAAACGGTGATGCAGCAGGTATGGAAGGCATGGCACTTGGACAGTATGTGGCAGGTATGGGCTTCTCCAATGTAGGTCTTGGTATCGTTCACTCTATGGCTCATCCGCTTGGTGCTGTATATGACACACCACACGGCGTAGCAAATGCAATCATTCTTCCAACTGTTATGGAATACAATGCAGAAGCTACCGGCGAGAAATATCGTGAAATCGCACGCGCTATGGGTGTTAAGGGCGTAGATGAAATGTCTCAGGAAGAATACAGAAAAGCAGCAATCGAAGCAGTAAAACAGCTTTCTGCTGACGTAGGAATCCCGGCAGACTTAAAAGACATTGTAAAAGCAGAAGATATTCCATTCCTTGCACAGTCTGCATTTGATGATGCATGCCGTCCGGGAAATCCAAAAGCAACAAGCGTGGAAGATATTACTAAGCTGTATGAATCTTTAATTTAATATTACATAGAAAAGGTTTATTTGATGAAATTTCTGAAATAATAAATTTTGTTATTAAATAATACCCCGACTCAAATGACATATTTTAAATTTGAACAGGGCTAAAAAGGACTGAGTAGAGAAATCTACTTGGTTCTTTTTTTTCTTTGGGGATGATGGAGAATACTACTATCGACTTATGGATATAATAGAAATATAATTATAATCGTAAGATAGTAATTGAAAGTGGACCATGCTCTAAATATTTAAGTGTGCTTATAAATTTGGGTATTCTTTCGCTTTTGGTATCGTTTTGTGCCTAATAATATGACTCCAATCGCATCAGGAAGAATGGAAAAGATTTACGACAAAGCAGTGCAAGCGTATCTAAATGATTATATGGGGCTTATCTTTGAAAAGATGTGTAGTGACTATTTGCTCTATTACGAAGAAGAGTTGGACTTCCAATTGATTGATATCGGACAATGGTGGGGAACAGACCCTGTGGAGAAAAAACAGGTTCAGATTGATTTGGTAGGCAGTACGGATAATAAGAATGAGTATTTGATTGCTTCCTGCAAATTTAGAAATGAAGCAATCGGAGTAGATGAATTGGAATTGTTGAAAAAACATGCTACTATGTTCGGAAAGGGAAAAATATATCATTACTATATCTTCTCTAAAGGTGGATTTACAGAAGGATTAAAAGCAGCAGCCGACAGAGGTGAAGTGAAGTTGATTACTTTAGATGATATGTACTGATATACAGTTAGAGAAGCAGATAGAATTAAACAGTAAAAATGTGAAAAAAGGATTGTCTAGCCTTTGTAATAGAACCATAAACAATTCAAGTCCACCAAGGTGGACTTGAATATCTTATTTGAACAGAAGACTTTTTCTCAAACATCATGTCGTTGTTTTATTTTCCTCTACTTTTATTTAGGGCAATCTTCTTCATTTCTTCCAGGTCAGCAATTAATACTTTAGAATAATCAATTGCTTCATTACAATATTTTTGAGCTTCCGTATAATTTTCATCCATCAGAGATTTTAATACATGATTTCCATAATCATGTAATTTTTGATGTTTATCTGCGACGGTTTTCCATATTTTATTAATTTCCGGTGTTTTTGGTGTCATGGAATAATAGAAATGACCGAAACCACATTTTTTAGAATTCAGCTGGATTGGCCATATCTCTTTATTTTTAACCATCTCTGTAAGATTTTGCAGCCATGCTTTATGTGCCTGGATAGCAGTATCCATGTAATCTACAAATTCAGTATATTCCATTCTAAAGAATGCATCATCTGTCATGTCTCCCAATTGTTTTGTTGCTTCACTAAGTACCTGTTCAATAGTTACTACCGGTTTAGTGGCAGCTTTTAATTTCTCACTGGATGAACGCAGTGCTTGTGTATTTCCTTCCAAATTATGACATTGTTCCTTGATATTTACTGTTTGTGCTTCCATTTCTATCATGGAACTACTGATCTCTTCACTTACAGATGCAAGTGAACTAATCGAATCATTAATTTTGGAAACATTCTGCTGATTTTCATTATTAATAATCCATACTTCACCAATTTTTTTAGTCACAGTATCTAATGATTCAATCGTTGTAGTAACACTTTTTGCACTTTTTTGAGATGCATCTTTAATGCGTTCCACGAATTGTCCCATATTGGCAGTCAATTTCTGTGTTTCTTCTGCCAACTGACGAATTTCATCTGCTACTACAGCAAATCCACGACCGGCATCTCCTGCTCTGGCAGCTTCTATGGATGCATTTAATGCCAGTAAATTTGTCTGTGAAGAAATGGAATTAATGCCGGCAATTACTTCATTCATATGGCTGATAATATTTAATAATACATCCATATCCTTTTGCATATCCTTGGATTCATCAATAGTTTTGATGGAAAGTTCCTTAATTATAGATAATTCACTCTGACCGGCTTCAATTTTTTTGTAAACTTCATCCGTATCTTCTGCAGCATGAATAATTGTATTGGTTAATTCTTCATGCTGTCCGTTTACTTGTTGTGCAACATTCGAACATTCATCTGCGGAAGTACGTATAATTTCTGTTTCTTCTGCTACATTTTCAGAAATTTCGTGCATTTCGTTTGTTACATGATTCAAGGTTAAATCCAGAGAACTAATCTGCATAATTGCCTGAAGATCTTTACTCATTACATTTTCAAACTGCTTTCTGCCTTTTAGCAGTCTTTTATAAATATTTTCTAATTTAGGATTTTTAGAGTAATCTACATCTTTTAATTCTGCTACTGCACTAATAAGCTGATTATTTTTTCCAAAATTCATATTGAATTGCTCCTTTATGTATTTACCATATATGAATTATTATCTTCTTTTATTTAAGATTTTGCAAGTCCTTTTTAAGTTATTGGGATTTTATGATTTTCGGGATGCCTATGCATGAAGAAGTATATTTGGAGAAAATGGATAATTCGAGTGATATAGGAATGGCAAATTAACCTGTTGTGATAGTTAACAAATGATGATTTAGTGGAATGATAGCATTTACAAGACTGCTGGGGCGTATATGAAAAAACTGCATGATTATGCCCCAGATGCCATATTTTTTCATTTCATTTTTCGATAGTTCGGC
>CAZYRD010000224.1:0-3990 GCA_964649475.1 uncultured Faecalibacterium sp. | reverse complement strand
GCTTGTAACGGCTGATCATCTTGTCGGCGTTTTCCTCTTCCTCCATCTGCTCGTCGACAAACCAGTCAAGGAACTTCATGGTGCGGTAGTCCTTGCCGGCGTGGGCCTCGTGGTAGATGTCGTTGATGAGCGCGGTGACATAGCGCTCATGCTCGGCGGCGGCCTCCAGCGGATCCATCACAGAGGCGTAGACCTTATCCGGCTTGCCGATGGCCTCCAGAGTCACCTTCAGGCCGTTGTTCTGCATATACTTCATAAACAGCAGGGCGTGGTCGCGTTCCTCCTGCGCCTGCACCATATAGTAGTTGGCGTAGCCGTCCAGGTCCAGCCCGTCGTAGAAATTGGACATATCCAGATACAGGTATGCGCTGTAAAACTCTTTGTTGATCTGCTCGTTGAGCAGGGCGGCGATCTTATCGTTCATCTTTCTTCTCCTTTTTTCGATATTTTCCAAAGAGAGCCCGCCGGCTCTGGCTTTGCGGAGCCGGCGGGCTTTTGCGTCGGTTCGTTATTGATCAGTTGAAGTAGCGCTTCAGCAGGCCCTCAAAAGCTTTGCCGTGTCTTGCCTCGTCGCGGGCCATCTCGTGGACGGTGTCATGGATGGCGTCCAGATTGGCTTCCTTGGCGCGCTTGGCCAGATCGAACTTGCCGGCGGTGGCGCCGTTCTCGGCGTCAACACGCAGCTCCAGGTTCTTCTTGGTGGAAGCGGTCACGACCTCGCCCAGCAGCTCGGCAAACTTGGCGGCGTGCTCGGCCTCTTCCCATGCAGCCTTTTCCCAGTACAGGCCGATCTCGGGGTAGCCCTCGCGATGAGCCACACGGGCCATGGCCAGATACATACCGACCTCGCTGCACTCGCCTTCAAAGTTGGCGCGCAGATCAGCCTTGATGTCCTCGGCGACGTCGGCGGCGATGCCGACTACGTGCTCGGCAGCCCAGACCTTCTCGGCGGCCTGCTCGGTGAACTTGCTGGCAGGAACCTTGCACACGGGGCAAGCTTCGGGGGCGGAATCGCCCTCATGAACGTAACCACAAACCTGACATACCCATTTCGACATAATCTTTATCCTCCGTTTTCCTTTTGTAAAGGTTTTATTGCTTGTTTTCCGTCCGGAAGGTCTGTCCTCCCTGACTGTGGCTTTATTATAGCATAACTGAGAATGAATTGCAATAGGTTTTTTGAAATTTATTGAGAATTATTCTCAATTATTTTTCTCGACAAAAACCACATTCAGGTTTTCGGTTTCCGCACGGAAGCCCTCGCGCAGACTTTCGGAAACATACAGCGTACCGGTGTCGTCCAGCAGCAGCACCCCTGCGGGAGAAGTCTCCATCCACTGCAGCGTCTTTTCAGCGCCCCAGCAGAACAGCGTCGTAGACCAGTGGTCTGCCGAAGCGCCGGGGGCCTCGCCGCCATCCGCAGGCCACACTACGCCCACGGACACAATGTCGCTTTGCACCGGATAGCCGGTGTGGGGATCCAGAATGTGGTGGTAGATAACGCCGTCCTGTTCAAAATAGCGCTCGTACGCGCCGGAGACCGCCACCACGCCGTCGCTGACCAGAAAACTGGCAATGTAGCTGTTGACGCCGCCGGTGGGGTCGCGGAAACCGATGCGGAAGGGGCTGCCATCCACGTTGCCGCCCACGGCGCAGATGTTGCCGCCGATGGAGACCAGCGCATGCTTCACGCCCGCTTTCAGATACTGCTGACGCAGTACGTCACAGGCATAGCCCTTGGCAATGCCGCCCAGGTCCAGCGCCTGCCCCGCAGCGGAAAGCTTTACGGAGGAAGCCGCGGCGTCCAGCACGAGGCCGCTGTCATCCACCAGCGCCAGCGCAGCGTCGATCTCGCTTTGCGCGGGAACTGCGGGATTTTCGCCCCTGATGTTCCACAGGCGGGAAAGCGGCGCAACGGTGACCTGAAAATACCCATCGCTCTGTGCGCTCAGCGTCTGTGCGGTGCGCAGCACATCAAAGGTCAGCGGGCTGACCGTCACCGGCCCGGCACCTGCCGCTGCATTGACGGCGGCGATCTCGCTGGTTTCGCTGTAAAGCGAAAGCCTGTTTTCCATATCCGTCAGCAGATCCTGCGCCTGCTGCATCGCCTGCTGTGCGTGCGCCCCCCACACGGTCTGTGTGACCACGGTGTCCATCACAAAGCCTGTGCTGGTATGCTTTTCGCTGCTGCGGCTGCGGTACGTGCCAAAACCGATGACTGCCGCCAGCACAAGCACGCCTGCGACCGCGCCCAGCAGTTGTTTTTTTCTTTTCATTATATGATAAATCTCCCCAAATAATTTGCGGAAAGCGAAGGGAACGCCCTTCCACCGCCGTTTTTCTTATTGACGTACCCAGTATAACACATTTTCACTTACATGAAAACACGAATAATCCACAAATTCTGTGCAAACAATAATCACAGCACTTGAAAAACGGAATGCTTTCGTGTAAAATTATACTAGGATAATTTGACCCGCTGTATAACGGGCACAAACCGTTTTGTTTAAAATAAAACATTATAATAAGGAGTTTCATCATGAAAAAAGTTCTGAGCCTGATCCTTTGCCTGCTGCTTGCCTGCAGCCTGCTGACCGCCTGCAGCAATGCCGACAACACCCCCGCCGACGATACCGCCGCTGTTGAGTTAAACCTGCAGGACGTTGTGGCCGCCATCGAAACTGTATCCCCCGTTGCCATGGCGCAGGAGCTGAGCCCCGCCATCGAAGGCAGCGATGATTTTATGACCGATCTGTTCGGTCTGGATCTGGCCACCGTTGAAGATTACTACGGCAAGACCACCATGGTCAATGTGAGCAGCGACGTCATTCTGGCCGTCAAGGCTGTCCCCGGTCAGGTGGAAGCTGTCAAGACCGCTCTGGAGGCCCGTCGTGCTGCCGTTGCCGCCAGCTTTGAGATGTACCTGGAGGATCAGTACGAGAAGGCTCTGGCCGGCCGTGTGGTCGTCAAGGGCGATTACGCTCTGCTGGTCATCGGCGGTGACAACGACCGCATCGTGGAAGGCGAGATCGAAGCCGTGTACGCTGAGATCGACGAGGCCATCGACGCCGCTCTGAACGGCTGAGCCCCTGTGATTTAACGCAAATTTAAACTTGCAGCGGTATACGGAAGACTGGACATTTTTCCCAAAACATCGTATACTGAAGATACCGCAAATCACGGCCGGTATCGCGCCCATACAAAAGCGGCGCGGTACCGGTTTTTCGTTAAATTATGCCTGAAAGGGAGGGTCCGAGTCTTGGTATTTTCCACACTGCTGTTCCTGTTCCGTTTTCTGCCCATTGCACTGCTGCTGTATTACGTCGTGCCGGCAAAATGGAAAAACTTTGTCCTGTTTATCGTCAGCCTTATCTTCTATTCGTGGGGCGAGGTACGCTACTTCCCCATCATGATCTTCAGTACGATACTGGATTATACCTGCGGACAGGTCATCGAGCGCCACCGCGACAACAAGAAGATCTGCAAGGCCTCGCTTTTGGTCTCGGTGCTGGTGAACCTCGGTATGCTGTTCTTCTTCAAGTATACCGATTTCTTCATCTCCAACATCAACAACTGGTTTGGCACGGCCATCCCGCTGCTGCAGCTGACGCTGCCGCTGGGCATCAGCTTCTACACCTTCCAGACCATGAGCTATACCATCGATGTGTACCGCGGCGACACCCGCGCCGAAAAGAATATCATCAACTTCGGCGCATACGTCACCATGTTCCCGCAGCTGATCGCCGGCCCCATCGTGCGCTACACTGACGTGGCCGAACGTCTGAACATCCTGAAGGGGCGCATCACACTGGACCGCATCGACGAAGGCATCACTTACTTCATCTTCGGTCTGGCCAAAAAGGTGCTGATCGCCAACAGCGTCGGCGCGCTGTGGACCGAGGTCACCGACACGCTTGGCTTTGAGGCCATCTCCACGCCGCTTGCATGGATGGGCATCCTCGCCTTCACCTTCCAGATCTACTTCGACTT
>CAZYRD010000223.1:2158-4001 GCA_964649475.1 uncultured Faecalibacterium sp. | reverse complement strand
GGAGGATATACACTATGTTTGATGGAAAAACTCTGCTCATCACCGGTGGTACCGGCAGCTTCGGCAACACGGTGCTCAAGCATTTTCTCACCACCGATATCGGCGAGATCCGCATCTTCAGCCGTGACGAGAAAAAGCAGGACGACATGCGCCACGACCTGCAGGCCCGTCTGCCGGAGTACGCCCACAAGGTGCGTTTTTACATCGGCGATGTGCGCAACATCGACAGCATCCGTCCCGCGGTAAAGGGCGTGGACTACATCTTCCACGCCGCCGCACTCAAGCAGGTGCCCAGCTGCGAGTTCTTCCCCATGGAGGCTGTGCGCACCAACATCATCGGCACCGACAACCTGCTTTCCGCCGCCATTGACGCCGGCGTCAAAAAGGTGGTCTGCCTTTCCACCGACAAGGCCGCCTACCCCATCAACGCCATGGGCATCTCCAAGTCCATGATGGAAAAGGTCATCGGTGCCCGCGCCCGCGAGGCCGCCGGCACCACCACCATCTGCTGCACCCGCTACGGCAACGTCATGTGCAGCCGCGGCAGCGTCATCCCCCTGTTCATCGACCAGATCAGGGCCGGCAAGCCCATCACCGTCACCGACCCGGACATGACCCGCTTCCTGATGAATCTGGACGAGGCTGTGGACCTTGTCATGTTCGCATTCGAGCACGCCAACCCCGGCGACCTGTTTGTGCAGAAGGCCGACGCCTGCACCATCGGCGATCTGGCCAAGGCCGTGCAGAAGCTGTTCGGTGACACCGGTATCCGCGTTATCGGCACCCGCCACGGCGAAAAGCTGTACGAGACCCTGCTCACCGCCGAGGAGCGCATCCGCAGCGAGGACATGGGCGACTACTTCCGCGTTTCCGCCGACGGCCGCGACCTCAACTACGACAAGTACTTCATCGACGGCAAGGTCAAGACCCAGGCCGACGAAAGCTACACCAGCCACAACACCCAGCGTCTGGATGTGGACGGCGTGGTGAAAAAGATCCTGACCACCGACTATGTGCAGGATATGCTGAACAACAAATAAGGGAGGCCCTTCCCATGGAAAAGACCGCACCCATCCTCGTCACCGGTGCAAACGGCTTCATCGGCAAAAACCTTGTGGCCGAACTGAAGAACCGCGGCTTTGAGCAGCTGCTGTGCTTTGACGTCGACACCGATCCCGCTCTGCTGGAACAGTACGCCGCAAAGGCGGCCTTTGTGTTCCATCTGGCGGGGGTCAACCGTCCGCAGGACCCCGCCGAATTCTACGCCGGCAACCGCGGCTTTACCGAGCATCTGCTGGCCCTGCTGGCCGCTGCGGGCAACACCTGCGGCGTTGCCGTCACCAGCAGCACCCAGGCCGAGCTGGACAACGACTACGGCCGCAGCAAGCGCGAAGCGGAAGATCTGGTCTACGCCCACGGCGCGGCCACCGGCGCGCCGGTGTATGTGTTCCGTCTGCCGGGCGTGTTCGGCAAATGGTGCCGTCCCAACTACAACAGCGTGGTGGCCACCTTCTGCCACAACGCCGCCAACGGCCTGCCCCTGCAGGTGCGGGACCCCGCCTATGCGCTGCCGCTGGTGTATGTGGACGACGTGGTGCGCTGTCTGCTGGATACCATGGACGGCGTGGCGCTGTGCGACCGCAGCGCGCGCCCCGTCTGCCGGGTGTACCCCGTACACGAGACCACGCTGGGCTTCCTTGCCGAGACCATCACCTCCTTTGCCGAAAACCGCACCAGGCTGGGCGTGGCAAACATGGCCGACCCGCTGACCAGCGCGCTGTACAGCACATGGCTCAGCTACCTGCCCACGGACGCCTTCTCCTACCCGCTGACGATGAACTGC
>CAZYRD010000223.1:0-2148 GCA_964649475.1 uncultured Faecalibacterium sp. | reverse complement strand
ACCGAGGTCCTGCGCACTGCCAACGCGGGGCAGGTGTCGGTCAACGTCTCCCGCCCGGGCATCGTCAAGGGCAACCACTGGCACCACTCCAAAAACGAAAAATTCCTCGTGGTCAGCGGCCGGGGCGTCATCCGCTTCCGCAGGCTGAACACCGACGAGGTGATCGAATACCACGTCAGCGGCGAAAAGCTGGAGGTGGTGGACATCCCCACCGGCTACACCCACAGCATCGAGAATCTGGGCGATACCGACATGGTCACCGTCATGTGGGCCAACGAGCCCTTCGACCCCGAAAAGCCGGATACGTATTTCCTGCCGGTGTAAGCGTGATGCACGGACCACTGCCCGAAAAGCGCGTTTCCACGGGCACCTGCCCGAAAAAACGCTGCGCACGGGCCTCTGGCCGAGCGACTGAGTACCTTCGGAATACCTCTTGAAAAAAGGAGAATGAACACCCATGGCCAATAAGATCAAGCTCATGACCATCATCGGCACCCGTCCGGAGATCATCCGCCTGTCTGCCGTCATCAAAAAGTGCGATGTGTACTTTGATCAGCTCCTTGTGCACACCGGCCAGAACTACGATTACACCCTCAACCAGATCTTCTTCGAGGATCTGGGCCTGCGTACGCCGGATTTCTATCTGGACGCCGTGGGCGCAGATCTGGGCGAGACCATCGGCAACATTATCGCCAAAAGCTACAAGCTGATGGTGGAACAGAAGCCCGACGCGCTGCTGATCCTGGGCGACACCAACAGCTGCCTGTCCGCCATTGCGGCCAAGCGTCTGCACATCCCCATCTTCCACATGGAAGCCGGCAACCGCTGCTTTGACGAGTGCCTGCCCGAGGAGACCAACCGCCGCATCGTGGACCACATCTCCGACGTCAACCTCTGCTATTCCGAGCACGCCCGCCGCTACCTGAACGCCGAGGGCACCGCCAGAGAGCGTACCTACGTCACCGGCAGCCCCATGGCGGAGGTGCTGCACGCCAACCTGGACAGGATCGAAGCCAGCGACGTCCACGCCCGTCTGGGTCTGGAAAAGCACAAATACATCCTGCTGTCGGCTCACCGCGAGGAGAACATCGACACCGAGGCCAACTTCCTCAGCCTGTTCAACGGCATCAACGAGCTGGCCGCCAGGTACGATATGCCCATCCTGTACTCCTGCCATCCCCGCAGCAAAAAATTCCTCGAAGCCCGCAATTTCAAGCTGGATGAGCGTGTGCATCTGCACGCCCCGCTGGGCTTCCACGACTACAACTGCCTGCAGATGAACGCCTTCTGCGTGGTATCCGACTCCGGTACACTGCCGGAGGAGAGCAGCTTCTTCACCTCTGTGGGCCATCCCTTCCCCGCCGTGTGCATCCGTACCAGCACGGAGCGCCCCGAGGCGCTGGACAAGGCCTGCTTCGTGCTGGCGGGCATTGATGAAAATTCCCTCCTGCAGGCAGTGGAGACGGCAGTTTCCATGAACGAGGCAGGCGACCACGGCATCCCGGTGCCCGACTATGTGGAGGAGCTGGTCTCCACCAAGGTGGTCAAGCTCATTCAGAGCTACACCGGCGTTGTCAACAAAATGGTCTGGAGAAAAGGATAACATGAACGAACCCTGGTATTTTGACTCCCACGCCCACTATGATGCCAAGCGCTTTCGGGAGGATCAGGCGGAGCTTCTGGCCCAAATGACGCCCAATCGCATCGGGCGGATCATGAATGTGGGCTGTGACCTGACGTCCAGTCTGCAGTCCATCCGGCTGGCGGAGGCATATGATTTTATCTATGCTGCCGTGGGCAGTCACCCCGATGATGCCGCGGCGGTCAATGACGGTCTGGTCGCCATATACCGCTCTCTGGCCTCCCATGAGAAGGTCAGAGCCATCGGTGAGATCGGACTGGACTATTACTACGAGGATGTGCCGCGGGAAAAGCAGCAGGAGGCCTTCCGTCTGCAGCTGGCATTGGCGAAAGAACTGGATATGCCGGTCATCATCCACCAGCGGGATGCTTATGAGGACACCCTGCGGATCGTGGACGAATTTCCGGGGCTGCGCGGGGTATTCCACTGCTTTTCCGGTTCTGTGGAGTATGCCAAAGAGGTGCTGAAGCGGGGCTTTTATCTTGGCTTTACCGGTGTCATCACCT
>CAZYRD010000222.1:0-4017 GCA_964649475.1 uncultured Faecalibacterium sp. | reverse complement strand
GTGCATGATGAAGAACTGGCTGCCGGCGGAATCCGGCATCATGCTGCGGGCCATGCTCAGCACGCCGCGGGTATGCTTCAGGTCGTTCTTCACGCCGTTGTTCGCAAACTCGCCCTTGATCTGCCAGCCGGGGCCGCCCATGCCGGTACCGGTGGGGTCGCCGCCCTGGATCATAAAGCCGGGGATGACGCGGTGGAAGATCAGACCGTCGTAAAAGCCGTCGCGCACCAGCTTTTCAAAGTTTTCGCAGGTGATGGGCGCGATCTCGGGGTACAGCTCGGCCAGCATAACGCCGCCGTTTTCCATTTCAATGCGGATCTTGGTCATAATACATTCGCCTTTCTCATAGGTTATTAACAGTGATTTCACAAAAACGCGGCCCGTTTTGCCTGGGGGCGCGCATTACTGCCGGTATAAATTTCCAATCCGTCACAATTGTTGAAAACTCCGTTGAAAGTGTTGAAATCCGAGGTTTGAAGCGGGAAAATTTCGGGAAAACCAGTTGAAAACAACACCGGAATGTACGGATCGTTAAAGAAGCTTGTCAAAACAGGCCGAAAACAACAACTGCGGGTGGTTTGACAAAAATCGCACGCAGCCACTTTTCAACACAGCGGTTGAAAAGTTTTCCACCGTTTCCACCAAAGCTTAGTATACTCTGTTTGTCCGTTTTTGTAAAGGGCGGAGGCGGGCAAAAAAACGGTACACGCAGGCGGCGCGCAAAAAATGCAGTGCGTCTGTGTGAAAATTCCCCTCCGCGGGCCGACGGCGGTTGACGGTTTTCGACACAAGCAGTATAATCTATACTAGGATAATTTGACAAAAAAGGGAGGTGGCGTGCATGCGTGCCCAAAAACCGTCGGCGGCGGTGTATTTCTGGCGGCGCACAGCCGGCTTTGTGCTGGTGGCGGCGCTGCTGCTGGGCGGCGCGCTGCTGTTCGGCCGCTGCAGCGCCGAACCGGAAGAACAGCCTCCCCTTGATATCTGGGGCACCGGCGCCGGCGAAAGCGTGCCGCAGCCCACAGAACAGCCGGCCACCCCCGTGGATGCGCTTTACAGCGCCATGTGGATCAGCTATCTGGAATGGGAAAGCGTGGATTTCTCCTCCGAGGCCGCCTTCACCGCCGACGTCAGCGCCATCATGGCCAACACCGCCAATCTGGGGCTGAAGACCGTCATCGTGCAGGTGCGGCCCTTTGGCGACGCGCTGTACAACAGCAGCCTTTTTCCGGCCAGCCACCTGCTGACCGGCACACAGGGGCAGGGCGTGGACTACGACCCGCTGGCCATTCTGGTCAATGCGGCCCACGCCGCCGGGCTGCGCATCGAAGCCTGGCTCAACCCCTACCGGGTGCGCCTCAACGCCGAAAAGCCCGCTTCCCTCAGCGCAGATAACCCCGCCGTGCAATGGATGAACGACCCCGCCGCTGCCGGTTATGTGCACGAGGTGGGCGGCGGCATCTACTACGACCCCGGTGTGCCGCAGGTGCGCGCTCTCATCGTGGACGGCGTGCGGGAAATTGTGGAAAACTACGCCGTGGACGGCATTCTGTTCGACGACTACTTCTACCCCACCACCGACCGGGAATTCGACGCCGACACCTACGCCCTTTACGGCGAGGGCATGGCGCTTTCCGTCTGGCGCAAGCAGAACGTCAACACCCTCGTACGGGACGTGTACGCCCTCATCAAAAGCATCTCGCCGGAGTGTACCTTCGGCATCAGCCCGGCGGGCAACATCCGCAACAATCTGGAACAGCAGTACAGCGACGTCTACCTCTGGCTGAGCGAGCCGGGGTACGTGGACTACCTGATGCCGCAGCTGTACTGGGGCTTTGATTACACCATGTCCACCGGCAGCAGGGCCTTCGCCTTTGAAAACTGCCTTGCCGACTGGGCTGCCCTGCCCCGTGCCGCCAGCGTGCAGCTTTACGTGGCGCTGGGGGCGTACCGCATCGGCGACGGCGACGGCAGCGACGCCACCCTTGCCGAATGGAACTGCGGCGAAAACCTTGCCCGTCAGGTGGAAGCTCTGCGCAAATATGCCGGGGGCTTCTCGCTGTACCGGTACGATTTTCTCTACCAAAACCCCGGTCATGACGATCTTGCCACAAAGGAGATCGCCGCGCTGCAGGCGCTGCTGGGGCTTACCGCTTAAAACAGGCGCAGCCGTGCCCGCAGGGCCGCCGCTGTGTGGATTTTCGAAGGAGGTGCCGCCATGCGCTCCTATACCGCAACGCCCGTTTCGCCGGGACTGGTCATCGGCCCGTGCCGGCTCATCATGCGCCGCGAAGCCGCGCTGAACGCCGTTCTGCAGACCCCCGCCGCCGAACAGCACCTGTTTGACGCTGCCCGCATTCTTGCGCAGGGCGAGCTGCTGGCGCTGATGGAACGTGCCGACAACGACGACGCCCGTGATATCATGCTGTTCCAGCACGCCATACTGGACGACTCCGGTTTTCTGGATAAGGTCACCGACGGCATCCGTGCGGAAAAAGGCGCCATCGGCGCGGTGCAGGAGGCTCTGCGCCATTTTTCCAATGTGATGCGCCAGCTGGACGACGCCTATTTTTCGGCCCGCAGCGCGGACATCGAGGACGTGGGCCTGCGGCTGTGTGCCATTATGGCGGGCGAAAGCTATGACCCCATCACACTCACCGAACCGGTCATCCTTGCGGCGCAGAACCTGTACCCCAGCGACCTTGTGGGGGTGGACCGCCACAACCTGCTGGGCATCGTCATCGCCGAAGGCTCGCCCCAAAGCCATGCCGCCATCATCGCCCGTACGCTGGGCATTCCGGCGCTCATTCTGGCGGGCGAGGACTTCCTCGCCTATGCGGACGGCGCCGAAATGGCGCTGGACGGCACCCACGGCGAATTTTTCCTTGAGCCGGACTCCGCCACCCGCGCCCGCTTCCACCACCAGCAGCTTCTGGCGCGCCGCCGCACCCTGTATCTGGAAAGCCTGCGCACCACCCCCTGCGTCACAAAGGACGGCACCCGGGTAAAGCTGCTGGCCAACTGCTCCAACCCGGAGGACATCCGCCTTGCGCTGGCCGCCGGCGCCGAGGGCGTTGGCCTGCTGCGAAGCGAGTTTCTGTTCATCGACGACCACCTGCCGGACGAGGCCGAGCAGCTGGCCTTTTACCGCAGCTGCATCGCTGCCGCGGGCGGCACGCCGCTGACCATCCGCACCATGGACGTGGGCGCGGACAAACGCATCGCCGGGCTTTCGGCCGAAAACGAGGATAACCCCGCCCTTGGCCTGCGGGGCGTGCGGCTGACCCTTGCCTACGAAAACCTGCTCATCACCCAGTTCCGCGCGCTGCTGCAGGCGGCCGCGGACGGGCCGCTGCGCATCATGGTGCCCATGATCGCCACCCCGGCCGACCTGCAGCGCACCCGCGCCATCTTCGACCGCGTGCGCGCCGCCCTTGCCTCTGAAGGCAAACGCTTTGACGACACCGTGCCGCTGGGCATCATGATCGAGACCCCCGCCGCCGCTATCCTCAGCGATCTGCTGGCAAAGCAGGCCGCGTTCTTCAGCATCGGCACCAACGACCTTACCCAGTACACCCTTGCGGCGGACCGCACCAACCCCGCCGTGGACGAATATTACCGTCCGGACAGCGAGGCCGTGCTGCGCATGGTGCACCTGACCCTGTACAATGCCAGCGCCGCCGGCGTGGGCTGCAGCATCTGCGGCGAAAGCGCCGCCGTGCCCGCCCTTGCCGCCCGCTATGTGCAGCTGGGCGCGCGCAGCCTTTCCATGGCGGCGCCCTCCATCCCGGAGGTCAAGGACGCCCTGCTGGAGCTGGACCTGACCGACCTGCCCTTTACCCCGCCCCTGCCGCCCGCGGTGGAGGCCCTGCAGCGGGGGTGAAATTTGAGGAGAACCTCAAGCACCCTGTATGATATGAGGAGAACCTCATGCACCCCTATGTTCTTTTCTGACCGGGCAGAAAGGAAGTTCACAAGTGGAACTTCACCAAAAGACCCGCCGCTCTTGCGAGTGAG
>CAZYRD010000221.1:0-4027 GCA_964649475.1 uncultured Faecalibacterium sp. | reverse complement strand
CTCCTCCCACCCGGACAACGTCATCTCCTACCAGAACAGCGCGTATGACACCCTGATGAAGATCATCGCCAGCGCACAGGACGGTACCGCCCGTACCGGCTGCCTCCACGACGCGGAGGCCCTGCTGCTGGACGATGGCATGATCGCCCCGCTGTACACCGCAGGCACCGCATGGAAGCTGCGGGAAACGCTGATGGGCGGCTACCGGGATGCCCGGGGCTGGTTCTTCTTTGCAGATGTGATCCTGTATTCCCTGTAATACTGTTTATCTGAAAAAGATCAAAAAAATCTTTTGATCGCGGCGCAAAGTGCCGCACCCGCCGATGTCGGGCAAGAAACGTATTGACAACATTCTTGGCGGTTGTGCCGCCGAGTCGTATCATCCGGCTCCATAAAACGATTGGATCATTTTATCAAGAATTCGTATAAAATCTTCACAACACGAGCTGTGTCATGTTCCGTCCCCTGCCGATCGGCAGGGGACTTTCCCATATACAATAAAAAACCCCTGGAATCCCAAGGATTCCAGGGGTTGAAGCTCTTGAGCGTTGTAAATCAGCGCTTGGAGAACTGAGGAGCACGACGAGCGGCCTTCAGACCGTACTTCTTGCGCTCCTTCATACGAGGATCGCGGGTCAGGAAGCCGGCCTTCTTCAGCACGGGACGCAGGTTCTCGTCGTACTGCAGCAGAGCACGGGACAGACCGTGACGGATGGCGCCGGCCTGGCCGGAAACGCCGCCGCCGCCAACGCGGACGACAATGTCAAACTTGCCTTCGATCTCGGCGACAGTCAGGGGCTGACGCACGACCAGCTTCAGGGTCTCCAGACCAAAGTAATCGTCGATGTCGCGGCCGTTGATGGTGATCTTGCCGGTACCGCTGTAAACGCGGACACGGGCCACGGAATGCTTACGACGACCGGTACCATAAAAATAAGGCTTGGTTTCGTACATAATTCGTTATCCCCCTATTACACTTCGTAGGCTTCGGGCTTCTGAGCGGCGTTGTCATGCTCGGCGCCCTTGTAGCAGCGCAGACGCTTCAGCTCGTTGGCGCCCATGGTGTTGCCGGGCAGCATGCCCTTAACAGCCAGCATCATGGCCTTGTCGGAATTGTTGGCCATCAGAGTCTTGTACTGGATCTCCTTCAGACCGCCGATCCAACCGGAATGATAACGATAGTATTTCTTCTCCAGCTTGTTGCCGGTCAGCACAGCCTTGTCGCAGTTGATGACGATGACGTGATCGCCGCAGTCCACGTTGGGGGTGTAGGTGACCTTGTGCTTGCCGCGCAGCAGGGTGGCGACAGCAGCAGCGGTACGGCCCAGGGGCTTGCCGGCAGCATCAATGACATACCATTTGCGCTCAACCGTTGCGGGTTTTGCCATAGTAGTGCTCATGTTTTGTTCCTCCGTATTGATTTTCAAATCAAGATCGTTAGGTGACGAAAGCACAGCCGATGATCCTTCACGGGCTTTGCTTACGCCACCTGACACATCCAAAACTTCGCATAACGAAGCCGTGTCCATTCGGGCACGGTCTACATTATACTAAATCCAAATCGGCTTGTCAACACCTTTTTTCAAGTTTTTTAATTTACAAAACCAATGCTCGCAAAAGCTCTTGTTTTCTCTTGTTTTCTCGCTTTTTCTCGAACTCGATTTTTAAAAAACTTTGCCCTGTTTTTGGTGAATTTGCTGCAAAGCACGGTTTTGCTTTACTTTCGCCGCATTTTCGTTTATAATAATACAGTTAAATAGAAAGTATAAAACAGGGTGGTGTGCGGTTTGCAGCGTCTGGAAGGTCTTGTGCGCAAGGCAATGCAGGAATATGAGATGATCGAAGCAGGCGACCATGTGTGCGTGGGCGTTTCCGGCGGAAAGGACAGCGTGGCACTTACCATTGCGCTGGCGCGTCTGCGGGCCTATTACGAAAAGCCCTTTACCGTGACAGCCCTCTCACTGGATCCCCAGTTCGGCGGCGTTCCCACCGATTATTCGCCGCTGGAAGAGCTGTTTGCAGAGTACGGCGTGCCCTACGTCATCCGCCGTACCGACATCGGCCGCATCATTTTCGACGTGCGCAAGGAGAGCAATCCCTGTGCGCTGTGTGCAAAAATGCGCCGCGGCGCACTGCACGACACGGCGGTGGAGCTTGGCTGCAATAAAATTGCGCTGGGGCACCATCTGGATGACGCCATCGAAACCTTTTACATGAACCTGTGGCGCGAGGGCCGCATCGGCAGCTTTGCGCCCAAGATGTACCTCTCCCGCAAGGAGCTGGTCTGCATCCGTCCCATGGTGCTTGCCACAGAGGCGGAGGTGCAGCGGGCGGTGCGCGCGCTGGAACTGCCGGTGGTCAAAAGCCGCTGCCCGGCGGACGGCGTCACCGAACGGGAAAATATGAAAGCCTTTGTGCGCGACATGGTGCACAAGGACCCTGCTTTCCGGCAGAAAATGCTGGGCGCGCTGCAGAAATCCGGGCTGGACAACTGGACCCCCACAAGTCCGGGCCGCCGCAAAAAGCCGGAAACGAAATAAGCGGAAGCACAGCAGAAAGAATCTTAACGAAAGGCGGGGGAGAAGAATGGATCATACACAGCTGCGCTGCTGGGCCGAGATCGATCTTGACGCCCTCGCGGCCAATTATGCCGTCATACGCCAGCACACCCAGGGCGCGGCCATTATGGCAGTTGTCAAGGCGGACGCTTACGGCCACGGCGATACGGTGGTGGCGCATTACCTTTCCGGTCTGGGCGTGGACTGGTTTGCGGTCAGCTGTCTGCCCGAAGCCGAGCGCCTGCGCCGTGCGGGCATCACACAGCCCATCCTCATTCTGGGCTACACACCGCCCCACGCCGCCGCGCGGCTGGTGGAGCTTTCTCTGGTGCAGGCGGTGCCGGATCTGGAATTTGCGCTGCAGCTGAACGCCGCGGCGGCCGCTGCCGGTGTGCGTGTGCAGGTGCATCTTGCGCTGGATACCGGCATGGGCCGTATCGGGTTTTCGGTGCTTTCCGACGCCGATACCGCCAACGCTCAGCTTCGCGAATGCTGCGGCCTGTCGTGGCTGAATATCACCGGCGCGTTCACCCATTTCTGTGTGGCGGATTCCGACGCGTACGAGGACGTCGTCTATACCGATGCACAGCATGCGGTATTTCTGGACGCCCTGCGGCAGCTGCGGGATTGCGGTGCAAAGCTGCAGACCGTGCACTGCTGCAACAGCGCTGCGCTGTTCAGCGATGCCGTCCCCCGGTACGATCTTGTGCGGCCCGGCATTGTGCAGTACGGGCTGGCGCCTTCGCCGGAACAGGCGCCCTTCTGTAAGGGGCTTCGCCCCGCGCTTTGCCTGAAAGCGCGTGTGGCCATGGTCAAAACCCTGAAAAAAGGCGAATATCTCAGCTACGGCCGCAACTTCTGTGCGCCGCAGGATATGCGCGTGGCCACCGTCACCGCCGGTTATGCCGACGGCTACCCCCGCGGGCTGACCAACAAAGGCGTGTGCAGCGTCCACGGCAGACCTGCGCCGCAGATCGGCAATGTCTGCATGGATCAGCTGATGCTGGACGTCAGCGCCATTCCCGAAGCCCGTGCCGGAGACATCGTCACGCTGTTCGGTGCCGAGGCGGCGGATTCCATCGACGCCGTGGCACAAAAAACCGATACCATCAATTACACCGTCATCTGCGGGCTCAGCCGCCGGGTGCCCCGCCTGTACCGTGTCAACGGCGTCGAGGTGGCACACACGGATTATCTTGAGGACTGAACCGGCTCACATATAAAATATTGTGTAAATTGAGCAGCTGCGGCTGCAACGGAGGAATGATCTGCATATGGATCAGAAAAAAATTCGAAATTTCTGCATCATCGCCCACATCGACCACGGCAAATCCACACTGGCTGACCGTATTCTGCAGCTGACGCAGGCGGTGGACGACCGTGAAATGACGGAACAGCTTCTGGATGACATGGAGCTGGAGCAGGAGCGCGGCAGCACCATCAAGGCGCGCGCCGTCAACATGCTGTAT
>CAZYRD010000220.1:0-4059 GCA_964649475.1 uncultured Faecalibacterium sp. | reverse complement strand
GGGAAGCCCAGCTTGCCGAAGATCAGCACGTAGTTCAGGCAGATGTTGGTCACCAGCGAAAACAGCGACACCGTCATGCCGATGCGGGTGACCTCCACCGAACGCATGGCGGAGATGAGCGCCTGCGTGATGCAGAAAAAGGTGTAGGAAAGGCAGACCCACCGCAGATAGGTCGCGCCCTCGGTGATGACGGCGGCGTCCTTGGTGAAAATGCGGATGATCTGCGTGGGGAAGGCCAGCCCCGCCGCGGTGAAAACAAGCCCCACAGCCACCGAAAACCGCAGGCCGATGGCCACCAGCTTGCGGATGGGCTCCGGCTCCTGTTTGCCCCAGTACTGCGCGGCGATGATGAGCAGCGCGCCGCCCACGCCGCCGGTGAACATCTGCAAAAAAGTCTGCAGCTGGCTGCCCATGTAAACACCGGAGACCGCGGCGTCGCCCAGCGTATTGACCATGAGGTTGTCGGCAAAGGAGACCAGAAAGGAGATAAGCCCCTGCAGCGCCACGGGTATGGCAAGGGTGATCAGGCTTTTGTAATAGGTTTTGTCACGGGTGATCCATCGCATGGCAGTTGCCTCGTTTTTTATCGTATTGCTCTGGGCGGCAGCGGCCGCGCATCATAAAAAGGTTTTGTAATCCTCGTAGTTGCGCTTCAGCAGGTTGGGGGTGTCCAGCCCGTAGGGACATTTGCTTTTGCAACGGCCGCAGTCGATGCAGCCCTCGATCTTTTGCATCATGGCCTGTCCTTTTTCGGAGAGGTGGCCCGCCGCGGGCGAGCGGCGCAGCAGCAGCGACATCCGGGCGCAGGTGTGGATCTCGATGTCGGCGGGGCAGGGCTCGCAGTAGCCGCAGCCGCGGCAGAATTCGCCGGCAAGGGCTTCGCGCTCGCTTTCAATAAAGGCCAGCCGCTCCGGCGTCAGCGCGGGCGGATCGTTCTGGCAGGCGAGAAAATCGTCCAGCTCCTTTTCGCGCTGGATGCCCCAGATGGGCGCCACGGGGAACTGTGCCAGATAGGCGTAGGCCGCGGCGGCGTCGGCGATCAGCCCGCCGGCCAGCGCCTTCATGCAGATGAAGCCCACATCCTGTTCGGCGCAAAGCCGCACCAGCGCCTCCTCTTTCTCGCTGGCAAGGTAAGAGAAAGGGAACTGCAGCGTGTCGTACAGGCCGCTGCGCACCGCCTCCTCCGCAAGCGCCAGCTGGTGGTTGGTAAAGCCGATGAAGCGGATCATGCCTTTTTCCCTTGCTTCCAGCATGGCCTCGTACAGGCCGGAGCCGTCGCCGGGTCTGGGGCAGAAGGACGGGTTGTGAAACTGATAGATGTCGATACAGTTGGTTTTCAGCAGCGAAAGGCTGGTGTGCAGGTCGCGCCAGAAGCCCTCTGCCGTAGTGGCGGCGGTCTTGGTGGAGATGACGATGTGCTCCCGCACATCGGCCAGCGCAAGGCCAAGCTTTTCCTCGCTGTCGGTGTAGGCGCGGGCGGTGTCAAAATAGTTGATGCCGCTTTCGTAGGCGCGGCGCAGCAGGGCGCAGGCCTCTTTGACGGTGGTGCGCTGTACCGGCAGTGCGCCAAAGCCGTTTTTGTTTACCACAAGGCCGGTGCGGCCCAGACGGATGGTGTCCATAGCGTTTCCTCCATAGCTTGCAAAGGGATATTTTGTCCGCTTTAAGCATAACACAGCCGCCGCGGGTTTGCAATTCCCCGCAGCGGCTGCGGTCTGAATTTTTGCAGAAAGGGTCACCAGCG
The DNA here is from genome assembly GCA_964649475.1 of uncultured Faecalibacterium sp. GTDB lineage: Bacteria > Bacillota > Clostridia > Oscillospirales > Ruminococcaceae > UBA1762. Next base: position 2,315 of record CAZYRD010000220.1, on the reverse strand, counting down.
GATGTCCACGTTGACGCATTCCTTCAGTTTAAAGCCGTCCTCGCCGGTCTGGGGATGGGCGGGCAGGGCGTTATCCTGAATATAGGTGTTGTTGCGGAAGGTCACGCCGTCGTAGCTCCACAGATCCATAAAGCGCTTTTCGTGCAGGCGGAAAACGTTGTTTTCCACCGTCAGGTTGGTGTGGCAGGGCGGCGCACCGTCGGTTTTCAGCTCCGGCGCCGCCACAATGACGGCGCCCCCGGCGTAGGCGGCGTTTTCAAACCGGTTGCCGCGCAGCGTGATCTGTGTGCAGGGGCCGCTTTCGTACCAGCTGTTGGCGTCTCCGGCGATCCAGACGGCGGCGTTCATGTTGTGGAATTCGCAGTTTTCCACCAGCACCGGCTTGCAGGTGGTGAACAGAAACCCTCTGGGCCGGTTGTAGCCGCTGACGCAGCCGTCAAAGTGCACGGCAGGCATGCGTGTGTGGTTTTCAAACGCAAAACCGGCGGCCAGCGGTTCGGGCAGGTCCTCTTCGGTCTCCAGCATCAGGTATTCGCCGGAGATGAGGGTGCTGCTTTTGACGGTGAAATACGCACAGGGCTGCAGGGTGTCGTTGGCCACAAGGCGGATGGCATCCCCCGGGCGGAAGACGTTGACGCCGAACTGCTGAAAATGCCCGAACCGCAGCAGCACGGTGTTGGCGTCGATTTTGCGCTCCACCGGCAGGTAGATGCCGTGCACGTTGCAGGCGTCATCCATCATGCTTTCAAAACGGCAGTCCTTCATGCGCAGCAGACCGCTGCAGTTGACAAAGTGGGTGGCGTCCGCGTCCACGCTCAGCATGCGGCCGGCGCTGGGGGCGGCGACCACCCGTTCCAGCGTGATGTCCTCACTCAGCTGGCCGATGACGCCCATGGCAAGGGTGTGGTACAGCGTGATGTCCTGCAGCGTGACGCTTTTGCTTTCGGTGATAAAAATGCCGGGGTAGTGGCGGCCGTTGTGGGTGCACAGCCAGTATTTGCCGGGCGTGTGGCGAAAGCCCAGCTCGCCCTCCAGCCGCAGCCGGTTGGGCGCGGGCTTGCTGCCGGTCAGGTAGCGGTACATGCCGCCCAGAAAGCTGGTGTTCTTCTCTTTGCCGACGCAGGCAAAATAGGTGGCGGTGTAGGGCGTGGGGCCTTTGTAGGAGGGCTCGAACTCGTTGACCAGCACCGCAGGCCTGATGTTTTCCCAGTTTTCGCCCCAAAAACGGAAATTGTCGCCTGCGATGTCCACATGGAACTGGCTGTCGTCGTACTCCATCTCCACAAAATGCTCGTCCGCCGCCAGAATTTTCGCCTCAAAATACATGGGCTCGGCGTAGTCGATGGAGAAATTTTTCAGCGTGATGTCCTCGCTTGCGTCCAGCACAAAGGGGCAGATCTGCCCGTGAAAGACGAGCTTTGCGCCTTCGCCGTCCACCGTCAGGCCCTTACGGTTCAGCAAGGGAAAGGCAATGGGCTTCAGGTTGTAGTCGTTGTTGGAAACATAATATTCCCTGCGGAACGCGCGGTCGGGCCGGAAATGCAGCTCACCGCCGCCAAGGTACAGCACGTCGCCGTCGCAGGCGGCGCGCAGGGCGCACAGCAGCGCAAGGGTGCAGTCGCCGTTTTCGATCAGATGGGCATAGTCGTTGAAAAAGATGTTCATGCGGCGGTTCCTTTCAAAAACAGAAATATGAAACACAAAGGACGGCTGCACGGACTGCAGAGCGCAGCGGTGCAGCCGTCCGGATGGATGAACGGATGTACGGGGCAGAGGCTGGAGAAGGGCTTTTCCGGCGGCGCTTTCAGGCGGCCGCAGGGCGCGGCGTCAGGCCAGCGGCTCCTCCATGTAGTTGCAGGGCACGGCCTTGCCGTCGGCAACGCGCCAGCTGCCAATGCCGTAAGCGGCCAGCTTTACGGGCACTTCGGCGCCCAGCACGGCGGCGGTGGTCTCCACGGCCTTACCGCCCACCTCGGCCAACCGTACGATAAAGCCGTTGCCGTCCTCGGCGGGCTTCAGCGCCTGCAGCTCCAGACCGGCGTACTCGCAGGCAAAGGCGCTGTAGCTCCGGGGCAGCGGGCCGTCGTGATAGGTCTCGTTGACGGAGAGGAAGAACGCGTTCTGCCGGGCGGCCTCAGCAGCAAGCGCGGCGCGGTCGCCCTCAAAGGGAACGATGGTGTAGGCGAAGCAGGTCTCGCCCAGATCCTGCATGGGCAGGCGGCTGCGGCCTCTTGCGCTGGCGAAATGGTCGGCATAATGGCAGCTGCGGGCGGCCACAAAGCGAAGCTCGCCATCCTTGAAGCTGCTGGAATACT
>CAZYRD010000219.1:0-4081 GCA_964649475.1 uncultured Faecalibacterium sp. | reverse complement strand
TTGGTGGAAACAACAGGGCTCGAACCTGTGACCCTCTGCTTGTAAGGCAGATGCTCTCCCAGCTGAGCTATGCTTCCTAATAAAAACCGACCCCTGTGGGTCGGTGGAGCGGGTTACGAGGCTCGAACTCGCTACCTTCACCTTGGCAAGGTGACGCTCTACCAGATGAGCTAAACCCGCATATCTCTTTTCGAGTGCAATTTATATTACCATATCGGGACAAAAAAGTAAAGAGAATTTTTTCGTCTTTTGCATTTTTTGTCAGGTTCGATAAAGTTCTTCCTTGCAAAAGAAAAAAGCTGTGCGGTTTTACCCATCCCGTTCCGTAAGATACCCCCGTCCGCACGGTGACGTCAGCCTCCGCCCTGCCTTTGCTTTGTCTGCCGCAGCACGGCCGAGGGCGGCACGCCGACGATGCGCTTGAACGCGCGGGAAAAACAGCTCATCTCCCGGAAACCGCAGGCAAAGCAGGTTTCGGCCACCGGCGTTCCCCGCCTCCAGTACCTGCAGCGGACCTTCAGCGGTGCAGGCGTCAAAGGCGCGGTCAAACAGGGCGCAGGCCTCTGCGTCCCATGCGCCCGTCTCCCAGCGGATCTGCCCCACATCCACACCTTTGTCCCGGTACAGGCTGTACGTGTGCCGTTCATACCATGCATTCTGCATATCCGTTCCCTCAAAAAAGCAAAATAAGTCAAATACAAAAGTAAAATTCGGTATTGTTATTGCGCCGGTGTTATTATATAATCTAAGTGTGTCCAATTGCAATAATTTTCAGGAAAACGAGGTGCATATTATGTACAAGTTCCCTATCGGTGTCATGAATGAGTCCTTCCGTCTGCCCTTTGATGAATCTCTGGACGCTGCCGCCAGGCTGGGCGCCAAGGGCATTCAGATGTACGCCACCCACGGCGACTATTCCCCCGAAGCGCTGAACGCACAGGCCCGCCGCGAGGTGCTGAAGAAGCTGAAGGACCGCGGTCTTGTGTTCTCCGCTTTGTGCGGCGACCTTGGTCACGGCTTCGGCAACAAGGAGCTGAACCCCGAACTGATCGAAAAATCCAAACGCATTCTGGATCTGGCCAAGGATCTGGAGACCGACATCGTCACCACCCACATCGGCGTGGTGCCCACCGACCCCGGTCACGAGCGCTATAAGATCATGGCCGAGGCCTGCTTTGAGCTGAGCCGCTACGCCGACAGCATCGGTTCCCATTTCGCCATCGAGACCGGCCCCGAGACCAGCGCCGTGCTGAAGGGCTTTCTGGATCAGCTGGGCTCCACCGGCGTAGGCGTCAACCTTGACCCCGCCAACCTGGTCATGGTCACCGGCGACGACCCCGTGCAGGCCGTACATAACCTGAAGGACTACATCGTCCACACCCACGCCAAGGACGGCGTCATGCTGGAGCGCGGCAACCCCGAATGGATCTACGGCGTCATCAAGGCGCCTGAAGACGTGGCAGGCATCCGCTTCTTTGAAGAGGTCCCCCTGGGCACCGGCTCGGTGGATTTCCCCGCTTACCTGAAAGCGCTGGAAGCCATCGGCTACACCGGCTACCTCACCATCGAGCGCGAGGTCGGCGAAAATCCCGCGGCGGACATCGGCACCGCCGTCAATTTCCTGAACAAGATCATGGAGGAGAACTGATATGAGCAAGCTGAAAGTAGGCGTTATCGGCGTCGGCGGCATCTCCGAGATGCACATCGGCGGCTACAAGGCCAACCCCAACGTGGAGATCGTCGCATTCTGTGACATCAACGAGCAGCGTCTGAAAGAAAAGGGCGAAAAGCACGGCGTCACCCATCTGTACACCGACGTGGAAGATATGGTGAAGAACGAGCAGCTGGATGCCGTTTCCGTCTGCACCTGGAACTGCGCCCACGCCAAGTGCACCATTGCCGCGCTGAACGCCGGCATGCACGTCCTGTGCGAAAAGCCCATGGCCATGAACGCCAGGGAGGCCGAGGACATGATGGCCGCCGCCGAAAAGAGCGGCAAGCTGCTGATGGTGGGCTTTGTGCGCCGCTACGGCAACGACATGGACGTTCTGCAGGACTTCATCCGCGCCGGCTACTTCGGCGAGCTGTACTACGCCAAGGCCAACTACATCCGCCGCCACGGCAACCCCGGCGGCTGGTTCGGCGACAAGTCCCGCTCCGGCGGCGGCCCGCTGATCGACCTGGGCGTGCACGTCATCGACTTTGTCCGCTATGCGCTGGGCAACCCCAAGCCCGTCTCCGTTTACGGTGCCACCTTCAACAAGCTGGGCAACCGCCCCAACACCAAGCCCGCCGAGGGCTACGCCTCCGCCGACAAGAGCAGCGACGACGTGTGCGACGTCGAGGATATGGCCACCGCGCTCATCCGCTTTGACAACGGCGCGGTGCTGAACGTGGAGACCAGCTTCTGCCTGAACGTGGACGACAACCGCGGCACCATCGAGCTGTTCGGCGAAAAGGCCGGCGCTAAGATCGACCCCGAGCTGAAGCTTGTCAGCGAGGCCAACGGCTACATGACCGACGTCACCCTCAAGTTCCCCACCGCGCTGAGCTTTGACGGTCTGTTCCAGAAGGAGATCGACCACTACGTGGACTGCCTGCTGGGCAAGTGCGAGTGCCGCTCTCCGGCCGAGGACGGCTACGAGCTGATGCGCATTCTGGACGCCGCCTACGAGTCCGCCAGAACCGGCCACGAAGTGGTGCTGTAAAAGGGAGGAAGTGCTTTTATGAAGATCGGCGTTTCCAGCTACAGCTTCAGCAAATACGTCGCCGCCACCGGTGCCGGCCTGTTTGACCTGTGCGACAAGGCCAAGGCCATCGGCTTTGACGGCATTGAATTCACCGACATCAAGACCGATGACCCCGTTGCCACCGCCAGAGAGCTGCGCGCCCACTGCGAAAAGATCGGTCTGGAGATCACCGCTTACGCCATCGGCGCCAACTTCCTGTGCGAGGACCCCGAGGCCGAGGTCGCCCGCGTGTGCGGCGAGGTGGACGTGTGCGCCGCCCTTGGTGCAAAGCTGATGCGCCACGACGTGTGCTACGCGCTGCCCAAAAAGCACCCGTACAGCTGGCGCGATGCCGCCGCGCAGATGGCGCCGCTGATCCGCCGCGTGACCGAGTACGCCGAAAGCAAGGGCGTGCGCACCTGCACCGAAAACCACGGCTATATCTTCCAGGATCCTGCCCGCGTTGAGGCACTGATCCTGCAGGTGAACCATCCCAACTACGGCTGGCTGTGCGACATGGGCAACTTTATGTGCGCCGATGCCGACCCCGTCAAGGCCGTGACCATCGCCGCACCCTACGCCTTCCACGTCCACGCCAAGGACTTCCTTTACAAGGCCGGCGGCGAATGCCCCGACGGCTTCTTCCCCACCGCGGGCAAAAACTGGCTGCGCGGCACCGCGCTGGGTCACGGCGCCGTGCCCGTCGACCAGTGCATCCGCATTCTGAAGGGTGCCGGCTACGAGGGCTGGCTGTCGCTGGAATTCGAGGGCATGGAGGATTGCATCCCCGCCATCGAGACCGGCTTCCGCTACCTGAAAAAGCACGCATGACCAGCACCGGACAACGTCCCAAAACGGCAGGCTGCACTTCCGCAGCCTGCCGTTTTTTCATTATCCGCACTATCCGGCAGGCACGGTATATGCAAATGCGATTTTCCGGCTGTGCCGCAGCCACGAATTTGTCTGACCGTCAAAATTCTTGCATATATATTTTTTCTTCAGAACCCCATGGAGCAATTTTACGGTCTATTACACGGAAACCATATTTTTCATATAAATTCTCATGGTCACTTACCAAATACACTTTATCAAAACCAACACCTTTAAGATAATTCATCGCATAGCAGATTATTTGTTGACTTAGTCTATTTCCTCTGTACGCCTCGTCAACAAACATAAAACCAATATAAGGTGTATATGGAACATCGGGAATACAATCTGTTTTTGCAACAGTACAATATCCACATATTTTCTCATTATCTATGGCAACAACAACTCTTTCCCAATCTTGAAATATATTGTTATCCATAGTATTTGCCAGCGCCTTTCCAGCTCTCCACGAACAACTTTCC
>CAZYRD010000218.1:0-4137 GCA_964649475.1 uncultured Faecalibacterium sp. | reverse complement strand
ATGCCACGGATAAACTTCTCTGCGCTGCCCTCGCTGATCTTGCTCTCGGACTTATAACAGGTGCGTCCGGCAGCTTCGATGGTAGCCATCAGGGTTTCGTAGGAAGGAGCATTGATAAGCTCCACAGAAGGTTCAATGATCTTCATGTTTCTTGTCCTTTCTCAAAATCTTGTGTCGGAACCAGTACCGGAAAATGTACCAACATTGTTCCAAGTACCCGACTTTACGGTAGCTCATTTTTAGACACCCGCCACATGGCTTGCCAGCATATCGGCTTGGTGCGTCCACAGCACATTCGGGTAGTGGTTGACGGCTCTGGTGTAGTCGTTCCACTCTTCTTTAGGAGTGAAAGCGCCCATGTGGTAGCGGATACACATGATCTCTTCCTCGGTCAGAGTATAGAACTGGCTGAGAAGCATCACGGACTTGTCGCCGTGGCCTTTCAGCAGCGTGTCGGGGTTATGCTCCCAATCGACACTCTCTCCGTCCATGAAGGGACGGTACAAGTCGATCTTGCAGAGGTCGTGGAACATACCCACAACCCACGGAGAGCGAGGATTGCTCCATACCAACCCCTCTCTCTCGCTCATGCCTACCAGAGCCTTAGCGACCATGTAGGAGTGTTCCAGAAGACCTCCCTCATGATTGCTGTGATACTTGGTAGACGCAGGAGCGGTGAAGAAACCCTTGGCGATCAGCCAATCGACCATTTCCAGAGGAACGATGGGAGTGCCGTCAGGCAGCTTCATGAAGTTCAGAAAGGTATCGACTTTCTGTCTGATCTGGTCAGTCATGGCAATCCCTCCCAAAGTATTTCTCGCACTCTTCCAGAGGGCAGTTACAGGCATTGAGAGGGTGGTCATCGTCCCACTCACCAAGGTCTACCTCTTTCACCTCGACATGATGGGCGATAGCGTCAACAGTACGCTCTTCCAGTTCCACCTTCACATCTTCCGCATCGAGATCACCGTTAGGGTCGATGAAGTAGCCGGTAAATTTGAAAATCTTAGCCATCGGTATCCTCCTTCTCCGGCATAGCGCCGGTCTGCATTGCAATGATGTACTCATGGGGTACACGAGCATTGACGGCATTGGTTATCAAGTCCCGCTCGGTACAGCCCTTCATGAGCGTATAGAAGTCGGAGAACTTCACAGGAACTCGCTCTTCTGCGCTGAAAGCGTCCATGATGCCCATATCAGACACCTCCTACATACTCAGGACGGTGGACGCTTCTATCAGCGTCAAAGCCATCGGGATAGCGTTTCTGCAACTTATCGACATTGTGCTGTGCCACATACTCAAGGGTCACACCAAGGCCGGTAGCGGTCTGAGCGATATACCACAGCACATCACCAAGCTCGTCAACCAGCTTCATAGGGTCGAGATCGTGACCCTGAAACTCGTGCTTTTTCAAGAGGTCGATGCACTCACCGGCTTCACCGCACATACCGTAGCAACCATTCTGTACCTTCTGGTAGGCGGTGAGATCACCGGAGGTACGCTCGGCGGCTTTCTGATAATCATTCAGCGTCATGGTCAGCTACCTCCATTTCCAAAACGGTCATGATTGCGTAATTGGCAAGGTCGATCAGCGTGTCACGGATAGACTCGTCATTGACCTTCTGCTCATTACCACGAGAGAGAGTTTTGAACCGGTTGAACTTATCTCCGAGCCGGATACGAGCCATTGCCATGCCCTCTTCAACAAAGGTCTGGTGGAAGCTGTCGCCGTAGTCATGGTTCTTCTTGACGTACAACTCATTGATCTCGGTACAGATTTCTTTGTGGAGCTGCACCTTGGATTTGGTTTCGGGCATTGTATCTTATCCTCACTTTCAACAGAGTTTTCCACAGAACCATTGGAGAGGAAGAGGGCAAAACTCTCCCTCTCCGCAGTTCTTCTTAACCCAACAGGGACTTCAAGTCCATAGGGGGCTTCTTTGCGCCCTGAGAAGCCGCAGGAGCGGTTTTCTTGGGAGCAGCGGGAGTAGGAGCCTGTGCGACCTCAAAGCCGTCTGAGGGGCGCTTATCGGCCAGACGAGCAAAGGTAATGGTCTGGTCAGGCTTGTTCTTGTTGGGCTGAACATCATGCTCAATGTCGCACTCGATGAAGCAACCCAACAGGTCTTCGTGGTCGATCTCCGTCAGGGTGAAATCATTGAGGGCGGTCTTGGCGAAGTAGGAGAAAGCGTTGAGCGCACCTTCATTGGGTTCGCCGTTGGCTTTCAGCAGAGAGAAGCGCTCGATGTGCTTGGAGCCGCCCTGAGTCTGCATGGTAACTTCCATCTTGCCAAAGGCTTCCTTATAGTTGACAGCGGTGATCTGGAACACATGAGTTCCTTCGGGAATGAGGGAGAAACCCTCGGTCAATCCGATTTTAGCCATTTTACATATCCTCCTTGATGGTGGTAAAATTCAGTTGTTCAGCATACTCCGTAGGGAAGATGATGCCGACCAGTTCCATATCGTCTTCGGGGAACTGCGGGTACTTCTTGACGAGCAGCGCCTTGGACACCGGCTTCTCGTCCTCGTAGGCATAGAGAGCTTCGGTATAGTCGCTCTTCTCGATCAACGACCAGTCATCATTGCTGATCGCAATGCGAACATCGGTAGCGTCATTAGTAAAGACACGAACACAGTCCTTGATCTTGCCGTCAGCGAAAGGCATTACTGCCTTGCGGAGAAGCACAGGCTCGGTACAACCGACCTGATCGATCATCTTGTCAATGGCTTCGGGCATTTCCTGAATGGCAATGCCGGTCACGGAGCGGGTTCCGATAGGAATGAGCATCAGAGCCGTAGACGAAGAAAGCCAACGCTCTCTGAAAATGCCCCTCTCGTAGATGATGCCGGAGGAAGCAAGGGTCTTGACGAACTTCTCAAACTTCATCTCACTTTCCTCCCTTCTTGTCGTTTGCGGCTCCTACGATGACCGCAATGACCACTTCAACGAGAATGGTAGCGACTACGCCGCAGATAAAAGGGTGAATGTACATAGTCTTAATCCTCCTTGATGATTTTCGGGAGCAGACGGTAGGTTTCCTCGGTGGTGGTGTACTTCTCCAAGATACCGTCTGCTTTCATAGCGTCCTTATTGATCTTGGTGGTGGAAGAGCGGCTAACCTCCCAAGAGTAGGTCTGACCCTTGATAGCTACCTTCTTATCACCGTCACGGAACTGCTGCATAGCCAGCTTCTTGATCTGGTCGGTAGCCACCTTGTAGGCTTTCTCTTTGTCAGCCACCAGAGCGTAGTGAGCGTCCAACTCGGCCTTGAGAGCTTCCGCATCAGCGATCAGTTCCGAAATATCGGTTTCGGGGTTCAGGCTGTTGGTGCGGAGAGCTTTCAGAATGTCAGCATCACGCTTCTCGTCATAGGCGGGAGAGATACCCTTGAGGATATGTTCTTCCCACCACTTCGCCGCTTTATCGACAATAATTTGAAAACCGGGATAACGCTCGGACACCTTGAAGGGTCTGACAATGGTGTTCTTCACATTGCAGACGAACTTCTCAGGAGCGTTATAGTCAGCGTCTTCGAGGAACGAAGCCACCATGTAGACCTGATCTACACCCACGAGGTAGGCATAAAGAGCGGCCTGTAAAGCGTAGTATTCGGGCATATCCTCAGCCCAATCCTCAACACGCTTGGAGGTCTTCATTTCCAACACGGCTTCGGGCTTGCCGCTGTCATCAAACAGCAGATAGTCCCACATACCGCCAAAGATGGGAATGTCAGAAAAGAAGTCGCCAAAGGTCTTCTGAAAATAGTCCTTGCCGAACATATCCTCAGGGGTTTTCAGGTTGGTCATGAAGTAGGACTTCTTCATGTACTCAGCCTGTTTGGGTTCGATGGTCTTACCGGCAATGGTATAGATGGTGTCGGTAAACGGCTCCTTGTAAGTGCGGGTGATCTCACACCACGCCTTGAAAGGGCTGTTCCAGACATTCAGACCCATAATGGCAGCGAGTCGAGTACCGGTGATCTTGAGAGGGCGCTTGGGAGGGGCTACCTCGATGTGACCCTCTTTCCATGTAATATCAGCCATATCTTAACCCTCCTGTGCGGTGTATCCGGCGATCATCTCAGCCACACCATTGACCAGAGTTTCGCAGACTTCCTTGGTGATGTTGGTGA
>CAZYRD010000217.1:0-4141 GCA_964649475.1 uncultured Faecalibacterium sp. | reverse complement strand
GTAGAAGCGGTTGATGAGGTTGGTGATGGTGGTTTTGCCAGCACCGGTGGCGCCGACAAAGGCCACCTTCTGACCGGGTTCGGCATACAGAGTGACGTTATGCAGCACGGTCTTTTCCGGCACATAGCCGAAGTCCACCTCGTGCATGGTGATATGCCCCTGCAGCTTGGTGTAGGTAAGGGTGCCGTCCTTGTGAGGGTGCTTCCACGCCCACACGCCGGTGCGCTCAGTGGCCTCTTCCAGCGAGCCGTCGGCGTTTTCGCGGGCGTTGACCAGCGTGACATAACCTTCATCTGCTTCGCTTTCGGCGTCGATGAGATCAAAGATACGCTTGGCGCCCGCCATAGCCATGGCAACGGCGTTCAGCTGCTGTGCCATCTGGTTGATGGGGTTGGTGAAGCTGCGGGAAAGTGTCAGGAAGGAGGCCACGCCGCCCAGCGTAAGGCCGCCGACGCCGAAAATAGCCAATGCGCCGCCCACAACGGCCAGCAGCACGTACTGGATGTGGCCGAGGTTGTTCATAACGGGGCCGAGGATGTTGGCCACCTTGTTGGCGGTGCAGGAGTTCTGGAACCAGACGTTGTTCAGGTAGTCGAAGTCGTCCTTGGCGGTCTGCTCGTGGCAGAACACCTTGACCACCTTCTGGCCGTTCAGCATCTCTTCCACATAGCCGTTCACGTCCGCCAGTGCAGTCTGCTGACCCACGAAGTACTTCATGCTGTTGCCGCCGATCTTACCGGTGAACATCATCATCAGGAACACCGTCAGCAGCACAAAGATGGTCATAGGAATGCTGAGGCTGACCATGGCGATAAAGACGGAAACGATGGTGAACAGGCTGGAGAATACATTGGGGATGGTCTGGCTGATGAGCTGACGCAGGGTGTCGGTATCGTTGGTGTAATTGCTCATCACGTCGCCAAAGGCGTGGGTGTCAAAATATTTGATGGGCAGGGTCTGCATGTGTTTGAACATGGTGTCGCGCAGCTTTTTCTGCGCGCTCTGGGTCACCAGCGCCAGCATCTGACCGGAGACAAAGGTGGCGATCAGGCCGACCAGCATAACAACGCCCAGTTTGAGGATATCCGCCAGCATGGGGGCGAAATCCGTCGCGCCGGATGCCAGCATGGGGGTGATATGCTTGTCGATCATCTCGCCCACAAAGGTGGACATCCGGACCATGACCACGGCGTTGATGATCTGGCAAAGCAGAACGCCGATGAACATGACACGGTCGATACCGCTGATAAAGCTGAGAACGCGGCCCAGAACCTTAAAATCCAGCTGTTTGAAGCTGTCCTTCATGGGGGCGCGTCCGCCGGGGCCGCGGCCAGGGCCGCCCTTGGGCATGCCCTTGGGTGCACCTGCGGGACGACGGGTCATGCTGGTGCCTTTTTTCATCTCACTCATCGTCCTCGCCTCCCTTCTTCTGCTGCTCATAGGTTTCCTGATAGATCTCACTGGTGGCCAGCAGCTGCTCGTGCGTGCCGCAGTCCACAATGCGTCCGCCGTCCAGAATGACGATGACGTCCGCGTCCTGTACGGAGGAAATGCGCTGCGCAATGATGAACTTGGTGGTGCCGGGGATCTCCTCACGGAAAGCCTGCCGGATCATCGCGTCGGTGTGGGTATCCACCGCGCTGGTGGAGTCGTCCAGAATAAGGACCTTGGGCTTTTTCAGCAGCGCACGCGCAATGCAAAGGCGCTGCTTCTGGCCGCCGGAAACGTTGGCGCCGCCCTGTTCGATGTAAGTATCATAGCCGTCGGGGAAGCCCTGAATGAATTCATCCGCGCAGGCCAGTTTGCAGGCATGGACGATCTCCTCGTCCGTGGCTTCGGCATTGCCCCAGCGCAGGTTTTCCTTGATGGTACCGGAGAACAGCACGTTTTTCTGCAGAACCACAGCCACAGAATCGCGCAGGACCTCCAGATCGTACTCGCGCACGTCATGTCCGCCCACCAGCAGACGGCCGGCGGTGACGTCGTACAGACGGCTGATGAGCTGCACCATGGTGGATTTGGACGAACCGGTGCCGCCCAGAATACCCACCGTCTGACCGGACTTGATGTCCAGATCCACATCGGTCAGGCACAGTTTATCCATTTTGCCTGCATAGCTGAAGCTGACGTTCTCAAAGCGGACGGAACCATCGGGTACTTCCGTCAGGGCGTTTTGGGGGCTGACGATGTCCACGACCTCATCCAGCACCTCCACGACACGCTCGGCAGAGGCGCGGGAGATGACGATCATCATCAGGATCATCGCCACCATCATCAGGCTGCTGAGGATCTGCAGCGCATAGCCGATAAAGCTGATCAGCTCGCCGGTGCTCAGCTCGACAGAATTGGTGGAAACGATCATTTGACAGCCAAACCATGCAATGATCAGCAGGCAGGAGAACATACAGAAGTTCATTATGGGGCTGTTAAGAGCAACAATGCGCTCGGCGGTGGTGGCGGTCTTGTAAATTTCGCCGGAAACCTCGTTGAACTTCTTGTCTTCGTATTCTTCGCGCACGAAGGACTTTACCACACGCACGCCGCGCAGGTTCTCCTGCACGGTGTTGTTCATTTTATCGTAGATCTTGAACATACGGCGAAAGATGGGATGCGCCTTGCTCATGACAAGATACAGGCCCAACGCCAGCAGCGGAACAAAGCACAGGTACACCAGCGACAGCTTTTTGCTGATGCTGGCCGCCATGATCGAGGCGATGACCAGCGTCATGGGGGCGCGCACCGCAATGCGGATCAGCATCTGAAACGCATTCTGGATGTTGGTGACGTCCGTCGTCAGACGGGTGATAAGGCTGGAGGTGGAAAACTTGTCGATGTTGGCAAAGGAGAAATCCTGTACGCGGTGGTACAGGTCCATGCGCAGATTGCGCGCAAAACCGGCCGATGCCGTGGCGGCAAAACGGCCGCCCAGCACACCGAACAGCAGCGACAGCACGCAGCAGACCAGCAGCACCAGACCCATCCACAGGATGTAAGGCATATCGCCTGCACCGCCGTTGCCGTTGATGCCGTTGTCGATCAGCTTTGCCATCAGCAGCGGAATGATCATCTCCATGACCACCTCAAACACCATGGTCACCGGTGTGAGAACGGTCTCTTTTTTGAACTCCCGTATGGAAGCCGCAAGTTTCTTTATCATGTTGTTTCGTTCCCTTCCTTTCCTTCGGACATTTGCGAAGCTTCCCCCTCCGCAGGGGAAGCGTTCTGCAGGTACAGCCCCCGCTCCAGATTGGCGCGCACCTTCTGCAGCGTGGCCATCACGGCAGAAAGCTCCTCTTGGCTGATGCCCTCCACCAGACGCCGCTCGTTGTCCTCGATGTCTGCGTGGATCATATTGCACAGCTGTTCGCCTTTGGGGGTGACCACCAGCTTTTTCAGCCGGGCGTCCGACGCAACCGGTTCCCGCAAAATCAACCCGTTGCGCTCCATCACCTGCAGCATGGCTGTGGCGGAAGACCGCCGGAGCTGAAACCGTTTTTCCAGATCTTTCTGAAAAACATCCTCCTCCCGGTGGTTCTGCAGCCAGCACAGAATAAACCCGTGGCTGCCGGTCATACTGTCGACCAGCTCACCACTGGGAAAGCGGTTGCAATCCCGGCAAAGCAGATTGTGCAGCCGGTGGATCTCCCCGCCCAAATGGATATCCATAGCGTCCTCCTTTTCGCCAAATTTTGTTTGTCGCCTAACAATTCGTTCCCGAACTGTTCGCCAACTAACATTTTATCCCAAACACATTATTTTGTCAATGCCGTTCTTCAAATATTAACAAATTGTTTTATTAAAAGGCAAAAAAACAGAAGCCGCCGGCTAACCGGCAGCTTCTGTCTGCATGATCACGTTATTTTTAATAGCGGTACTCGCCGCATTTCTGGCAGAAGAACGCCTCTTCGGGATTTCCCTCCTGCCCGCAGATGGCGCATTTCCATCCGTCGGCAGGCGCTTTTTCTTCCACTGTGCCGCCTGCACGGCGCACCAGCTCGTTTTCCAGAAAGCGGATCTCCTCCGCAGGGTAGCGGTTGCTGCCGCCCAGCACAAGCCGGATCTGCTCATCCGACATATCGTCGATGATGTCGCGGAAGCTGCCGGGGTGATACCCGCAGCGAATACAGAACACCGTGTCCTC
>CAZYRD010000216.1:3885-4149 GCA_964649475.1 uncultured Faecalibacterium sp. | reverse complement strand
ATGAAAAAGCTTTATCTGATCTATCCCGAAACCACCGGCACCATCGCGCCGGAGATCTATGGTCATTTCAGCGAGCACATCGGCGGCGTTTTTTACGACGGCCTGTGGGTGGGCCGGGACAGTGAAGTCCCCAACATCCGCGGCTTCCGCAAGGATCTTGTGGAAAAGCTGCGCGATATCCATCCGCCCGTGCTGCGCTGGCCCGGCGGCTGCTTTGCCGAAACCTACGACTGGCGGGACGGCATTGGGGAAAACCGCCCGGTG
>CAZYRD010000216.1:0-3875 GCA_964649475.1 uncultured Faecalibacterium sp. | reverse complement strand
GACGGCAGATACGAGAGCAATGCCGTAGGCACCCACGAATTTCTGGACCTGTGCGAGATGATCGGCGCACAGCCCTATTTTGCCGCCAACCTCACCGGCGTCACGCCCATGCACATCCGCGACTGGATGGATTACTGCCTGTCCCCCCGCGGCAGCACCACCCTTGCGCTGGAGCGCGAAAAGAACGGCCGCGCCGAGCCGTGGAACATTCCCTTCTGGGGTGTCGGTAACGAAAACTGGGGCGGCGGCGGCAGCATGCGCCCCGAACATTACGCCGACGAGTGCCGCCGTTTTTCCACGCTGATGTACAATTTCAACGGCAAGGTGGAACTGTACGCCTGCGGAAGCAACGCCGCCGATTACAGCTGGACCCACGGCGTGGTGCCGCAGCTTGCACCGGTAAAGGGGTTTATCAAGGGCTTTGCCATGCATTACTACTGCGGCAATGCGGGCGACCCGGTGGCTTTTACCAACGAAGAGTGGGATCAGCTGCTGCGGCAGGCCAATCGAATGGAAGAGATCATCACCCGCAACTGGAACATCATCTGCGGCCACGACATGCAGGACAGCTGCCGTCTGGTGGTGGACGAATGGGGCTGCTGGCATCCGGACGGCAGCGGCCCCAGCAAGGGCTATAATCTGTTTGAGCAGCAGAGCACCATCCGCGACGCCATGGTCAGCGCGCTGACGCTGAATATCTTCAACAATCACTGCGACAAGGTGCGCATGGCCAACGCCGCCCAGCTGGTCAATAATCTGCACTGCTGCTTCCTCGCCGGCGGCGAACACTGCATCACCACCCCCACCTACCATGTGTTTGATATGTACAAGGGTCATCAGGGTGCGCGGGCGTTCCACACTGTGGTCACCGGCAACGATGTGTTCGAAAGCTCCGTTACCGTTTCCGCCTCGGAAAAGGACGGCAAGACGCTGGTCACCATCGGCAACCTCTCCTGCACCGAAGAGGCCGTGCTGGAGCTGAACGCCGTGGGCGCCGCCCTGCCCGAAACCGCCGCCCTGCGTCTGCTGGCGGACGCCGACCTGCACGCCCACAACACCTTTGAGCAGCCGGAGCGCGTGAAGCCCACCGAGACCGTCGTCGATCCCCGTCAGCCGCTGCACATTCCCGCCGGCGGCATTGCGGCGCTGACGTTCTGAAGCAAAGACCCGGTGCGGGATAAGAGCATACGAAAAACGGGAGGAACGGATCTGTGAAATACCATGTCATTGCCCGGCCGGACGAAACAAAGCGGATCGACCGGCATATCCATTCGGTGTTTTTTGAATATTTCGGCCGTGTCATCTATGATGGCATCTGGGTGGGGCGTGACAGTGCCATCCCCAACACCGACGGCCTGCGGCAGGACGTCATCGACGGCTGCCGCGAGCTTGGCGTTGGCGCCATGCGCTGGCCCGGCGGCTGTTGTGCCGACCACTACCACTGGAAGGACGGCGTGGGCGCGGAGCGGTTCCCCCGGCTGCATCCCATCCCGGAACCCGCCAACCCTGTCTGGCGGCACGAGTTCGGCACCGACGAGTTCCTGCGCCTGTGTCAGCTGACCGGCGCGGACCCGGTCATCACCGTCAACACCGCCACCGGTACCCCGCAGGAGTTTCTGGACTGGTACGAGTACGTCAACGGCGACGCCTGCACCCGCTACGGGCGGCAGCGTGCCGAAAACGGCCATCCGGAACCCTACAATGTGTATTACTGGGCGCTGGGCAACACGGACGAGAACATCTGGCATGTGGACTTCAACGATCCGGAAAGCTACGCCCATCGCTACCGGCAGTTCCAGACGGTGGTACGCAACCTGCGCGACAGGATGTACGTCATCGGACTGGGCCTTTCGACGCGGCATAAGCTGCCCGGCTGGACGGGCAAGGCGCTGAACTACATCACCCACGGCCAGCGCGAGCAGGGCCCGGATGCGCTTTCGGTGCACCACTATCTCGGCGGCATGAAGCAGGGATATGAAGCCTGCGGCGGCTCGGTGGATTTCACGGACGAGCAGTATTACAACCTTCTGGATCTGCTGGAGCGGTACGAGTACGATATCACCCTGCACCGGGTGGCCATCCGCGAGCACACCAACCCTGCATGGCCTACAAAAATCAGCTTTGACGAATGGGGCGTCTGGCATCCGGAAGCAGATCCGGCGAACAACCAGAACCAGCGGCAGTCTGTGAGGGATGCGCTGTTTGCCGCGCTGACGCTGCACATTTTTTACCGCAATGCGGACGTGGTGGAATTTGCCATGGAGACCCAGATGTCCAACCTGCTGCAAAGCCTGTTTGAAACCGACGGCCCGCGCTTTTACAAAACGCCCACCTTCTATGCCATGAAGCTGCTGAAGGAGCACCTCGGCCAGCGGATGCTTCCGCTGCTGCCGGACGACGTGGATGACCGACTGGACGCCGTCGCCACCATGGACGACACCGGACAGCGCATCACGCTCAGCTTTGTCAACACGGATCTGTACGAGACCAAAACGGTCGGGCTGCATCTGCCCGGAGGCGGCTGGTGCGTGGAAAAAGCGGATATTCTCACCGCGGCGGACGTGCACGACTGCAACAGCTTTGATGAACCGCAGCGCGTGAGTGACGCACCCTTTGCCGTCTCTCCCGAAGAGCCGGTCGTCCTGCCGCCCCACAGTCTGGTGCGCATCTGCCTGAAAAAATAAACCGATCAAAAAACAGTGGCTTCCGGCAACGGCTGCCGCTGTTTTTTCAAAAAGCTTTCACAATTTGTGCACATGGGGAACAAGGAAATATACGATAATACATATTGAATAAATCCATCCGGACTGGAGGACAGCAAATGAAAAGAACAATACGTTTTCTGGCACTTTGCCTTGCGGCGGCCTTGCTGGCGGGCTGTGCCTCATCCGCCCCGCAGGAGGGGGCTTCCACCTCGCAGGACACCGCAGCGGCCCAGAGCGGCGTGACGGAACAGACGGGTTCTTCCGCCGGTCTGATCCCGGAAAACGCGGTGCAGGTGGTGCTTTCCGACGACGGCGTCACCGTGGACGGCGCACCTGCCGCAGAACAAAGTGATGCAGAACAGAGCGCTGCAGTATATCTCAGCAATGACGTCGTTTACTACGAGGACCGCGATGTCTACGAAAGCGGCAACCCCTACGGCGAGGGCGAGAACTGGGAAAAGCACTCCGCCGACGAAGCCGCGGCCCACACCGTGGTCAACATCACCGCGCCCGGCGCGTATGTGCTCAGCGGTAAGCTCAGCGCGGGCCAGATCCGCGTGGATCTGGGAGAGGAAGCCTTCACGGATCCCGAAGCGGTGGTGACGCTGGTGCTGAACGGTGCGGACATCACCTGTACTGTGGCGCCGGCCATTCTGTTTTTGAACGTGTACGAATGTGACAACGACTGGAGCACCGAGACTGCGCAAAGCACGGTGGATACCACCGCTGCGGGCGCCAATCTGCTGCTGGCCGAGGGCAGCGTCAACACGGTCAACGGCTCTCATGTGGCACGCATTTACAAGGACACCGAAGGCGAAAAGAAGCTGTGGAAGCAGGACGGCGCAGTGTATTCCTACATGTCCATGAACGTGGACGGCAGTGGTACGCTGGAGCTGACCGCCGACAACGAGGGCCTTGACACCGAGCTGCACCTCACCGTCAACGGCGGAAACATCAACATCCGCGCGGACAACGACGGCATCAACACCAACGAGGACGGCGTCTCCGTCACCACCATCAACGGCGGCAATGTGCGCATCATCGCCGGTCTTGGGGACGAGGGCGACGGCATCGACTCCAACGGCTACCTGGTCATCAACGGCGGCAGCGTGGTCGCCTCCGCCAATCCCGCAGCCGACGCCGGCCTGGACTCTGACCTGGGCTCCTTCA
>CAZYRD010000215.1:0-4226 GCA_964649475.1 uncultured Faecalibacterium sp. | reverse complement strand
GAGAGGCTCTCACCGTAAGAGTGAAGCTGTGTGAGAGCGCCTTTTGCCAAGGCGAACGCTTATACCGTTTTGCGTAAGGACCGACCGATGGGTTTATCGGGCAAGGAATAAAAAGAACGGAAAAAACAAACAGGAAGAAGCTGGTTGAAGCTGGGAACAAGTTCATGGTTCGCCATGGTGCAAAATTGCTGTCCTGCATGGCTCTTTTGGTTGCGGCAGTCAACGCCGAAAGCGCATGTCTGTTCCTGTCCTATCAGCCTGAAGTCCCTGAAGAACTGCTGTAAGTAGTTCTTGCGGCAGTCTTCGGTTCGCAACAGTTGATGAATGCGAGGGCTGCCGCCATATGTGTAAATTTGCGTAATTCGTTACGCAATGAAATAGAAGGCCTTCTTGTCCGCGCATGATGACTCGATGATGCCATTTATAGCCAAGATGGAGAATGGAGAATCATGTATCCACTCCGTCCGCATATTACGTGGACTACAAATTTTATCGGACCGGACACAAAATGTTCGGTATTCACGCAAGGCCTGTCAGTGAAACATTGACAGAGACAAAAGAAATGAACTATTCTTATGAAGAAGAGCAAAAAGCTCATGGCTCTCGCTCTGGTGTTGGCCCTTATGTTGGCTGCTGCTGTTCCTGTTTTTGCGGCACAGCAATATTCCAATGTGTGTCCTCGTTGCTATCGTCAGTCGTATGATGCAGGATCTTTAACAATTACAGGTTATACGTACTATGATGGATACAATCATAGTGTGAATTACTATGTTCCTCAGATTTGCGGAAATTGTGCGTATGGGTTTAACTCGTATGGTTCATACGAGGAAGCGCACGCAGGCAATCCTTGCGTTAAATGCAATTATCCCAATTATGATCGTTGACCGTCCGACGCGTAGTCTTTCGGCAGCACGGCGCTACAGCTTTGGTTAAAATCCATCGCTTAGGAGGTTAGCTTTTGCGCAGACAAATTCTTTCTATAATAGTGATATCGCTGCTTCTTGTGTTGGTGTTTACCGGCTGTGCTACGCCCGTGGCGGTTACTGACATCGATGAGGTGCCTACAGAGGGGGGAAAAAGTTCCTCTTTGACGGTAAACAGGCAGGAAAGTGTGCCAATGGGAAGCAATGTCCGTACTGTGAAGACGGACGGCCCCACATTTGGTATGTTTGCCAAAAAGGTGGTTTGTGAGGATACGGTCTGGTCCATCGGCTTCCGTTCGGACGAAGAGGGTGAAGTGCTTTGTGCATTGGTTTCTGTCGAGTCGGATGCGGAAAGCGGACGGGCGTTGTGGCTGAACCTGCCTCCGCTGCCGGAGGCTGCCGAACAGGCGTTGGGGCCGGGGGATGTGTTGACGTGGGAATGCTGCGATATCGTATCCACAGGTGCTGCGCAGCCACAGCTGCTGCTTGTGTTGGAACACCGGTTGGCGGCAGAGGAGCCGGATGCCCACGGTGAGACCCGCCGGGTACAGTGGAATCTAGGCACCGTTGACGCAGATGGGACGGTTGACCCCGGCATTACGTTGGAACTGGGGGAATATGCAGAGCAGGCCAATGTGTCCGCACTGCTTGCATGGCAGGATCTGGTTCTGCTTTCGTCATACAGCTTGAATGCAGAAGACCCCGCTTATCTGCTGGCCTGCTCTATAACGGATGGTAGTCTGCGCTGGGCAATTCCGCTCCCACGGGAGTTGTATGCCGCCTCTGCCGCTGTCACGGCGCAGCAGCAACTGGTCATTCTTGCAAAAAATGTGCTTCCGCCGCAGCAAAGTACCGTCGATACCACGCTTCTTTGCATTGATCTCACACAGGAAAAACCTGCCATCGGTCAAAACTTTGTTTCCACTGCTGCGGTACCAAGCAGTATTGTCGCATGGCCTTACGGTACACAGCTACCGGAGGTGTGGCTGGTTGATCAGTGGGGCATCTATTCGTGGGATACTGTCGAAAACGAGCTTTGCTTAAAGTATGATCTAAGCGGCCTTCCGGAAACTCTTTACCAGCATATGCTTTCGCCGGTTGGTCTGAACCAGGAGGAGTTTCTTCTGCTATACAAGGACAGCGAAAAAACCGTTCAGGCAGAGCTTTTGTCTCCGGCACTGTATGCTCCGGCAGAGGACCGCATCCCTGTGGTGGTGGCCGGCTGTGAGGATGTCGTGGAGCGCGTGGCGCGGCAATTTAACAATGCACAAAGCGAGATCTGGGTTGATGTGCGGGATTATTCCAACGAAGCTGCCGCCGCTGCAGGGCTTACTTTCGGTGCAGAGTTACTGCAAAGGGATCTTGTACAGGGAGAACAGATCGATATCATCGTCGTGCCGAATAATTTTTCCAGCGGTCAACTGGATCCTGCGTTGTTTCTTGATCTGTATCCGCTGATGGATACCGATGTTGAACTGTCAAGGTCGGATTTTGTTGGTGGTGTACTCGCCGCATGCGAAAGCGGTGGTACCCTGCCAACCATCGTACCGCAGTACAATCTGCTCACCACCGTGGGCAGTGCTGCCAGATTGGGCAGCACACCCGGCTGGAGCTGGGCTGAATACGACGCCCTCTCCGCAGACGCAACTGTCCCGTTGCAGGGCTTTGATCGCACTGCCGTGCTGCACTACATGGTACAGATGGGCGGCAAGAGCCTGCTGGATTACGATGCCGCTGTTGCTCATCTGGACACCCCCCTTTTTGTACAGCTGCTCACCCACACCAAGGCTTACCCGGAAAGTACCGCAGGGTACAATACGCAGGACCCCAAGCCACAGCTTGTTTCGGGTGAGACGCTTGCTCTGGTCCGTTTTGTTGTCGGCTTTTCCCACATCCGTACTGATGTGTACAATTTCGATGGGCCCATCGTCTATAAAGGATTTCCCACCGATGACGGCGGCACCGGTAGCGCCTTTACAGCCGGGCTGCGGCTTGGCATTTCCGCCAGCTGTACGAACATGGAGGCTGCATGGCAGTTCATGCGGCAATTCTTGCTGCCTGCATATCAGGATGAAATCCAAAGCGGCTTTCCGCTGCGGTACGATTCGCTGCAAAAGCAGGCTGAGACCGCTCAGCAACCGCTGAAGGATCCCAGTCTGCCGGCTTATTTCAGCGCAGATGCCCTTACCGAAAAGCAGAAGGAATACTGGATGAGGGGTATTACCGCAGAGGAAGCGCAGCAGCTTGTCGGACTGATTGAAGCCACTGACACCCTGTATCTCTATGACGATACGGTGTTTTCTATCCTGGCGGAAGAGGCCGACGGCTTCTACAACGGCGTCCGCACCGCGGAGGAAGCCGCCGCCCTCATCCAAAACCGTGTACAGACCTACCTTGCCGAGCAGGGGTGAAATCTGATTGACCTCCAAACCAATGCTTCATTTCCGTTTTCCTTAATATGCCATCCTTAGCCCTTCCGGCTTGTGCCGGAGGGGCGTCTTTTTTGCCGTCTCAAAAAACTCTTTCATTTTTGTTTATACGGTATTCATATTTTGCGCTATAATATAAAACGAAAGTTTTGTATTAAAACGATGCAGTTTTTCGACTGTATATTCCGAAAGGAGACCGAATTTCGTGCTGAAACTGGAAAACATCGTAAAAGAATATGTGGCCGGTGACGAAAAGGTAGAGGCGCTGCGCGGTGTCAGCCTGCAGTTCCGCGAAAGCGAATTCGTCAGCGTGCTGGGGCCTTCGGGCTGCGGCAAAACCACGCTGCTCAACATCATCGGCGGCCTGGATCAGTACACCAGCGGCGATCTGGTCATCAACGGCCGTTCCACAACGCAGTTCCGTGACCGCGACTGGGACAGTTACCGCAACCACTCCGTCGGCTTTGTGTTCCAAAGCTATAACCTCATCCCGCACCAGAGCGTGCTTGCCAACGTGGAGCTGGCGCTGACGCTTTCCGGCGTTTCCCGTGCCGAGCGCCGCCGCCGCGCCGTTGCCGCACTGGAAAAGGTGGGCCTTGGCGATCAGCTGCGCAAGCGCCCCAGCCAGATGTCCGGCGGGCAGATGCAGCGCGTGGCCATCGCCCGTGCGCTGGTCAACGAGCCCAGCATTCTGCTGGCGGACGAACCCACCGGCGCTCTGGATACCGAGACCAGCGTGCAGATCATGGAGCTGCTCAAGGAGATCGCCCGCGACCGGCTGGTCATCATGGTCACCCACAACCCCGACCTCGCCGCGCAGTACTCCACCCGCATCATCCGCCTGCTGGACGGCCGCATCACCGACGACAGCGCC
>CAZYRD010000214.1:0-4324 GCA_964649475.1 uncultured Faecalibacterium sp. | reverse complement strand
AAGCTCATCGTTCAAAGAGACCAGCTTGCAGGCAGTACCCCAGAAACTCATCTCGTCCCATTCGGCAAACAGCGGCTTGCGAACAGCAAAAAGCGCCAGCGTAACCAGTCCCAGCGCCAGAAAGAAACAAAAGCCGAAGTCAAATAATGCCGGGGCCTTTTTCCCCTCTGCCATTTTTCTTTTCTGCGGTACCGCAGCCCAGGTGCCCAGCGCAGCGCCCGCCAGATACACCAGCCATCCACCGGCCCGCAGGCTCCCCGCTACACCGAAAACCGTCAGGCACAGAATGATGCCAGCCGAGGCCAACAGCGGCGTTCTACCGCCCGCCACTCCGCAGCGCTTATTAAAAAAGACACATAATCCCACAAACGCCGCAAATGCCAGTGCCGCATCCAGATACTGCATACAAGTTTTCTCCTTTCAAGGAAAAGCTTTCTTTTTGCGCAGAGCCGCGCAGGGCATTTTTCAGCAGACGACCAGCTTGCCGAAGCATTCCGGCCGGTGATAATCCGGATCGGCCGAGGCGATATTGTTCCAGACGATGTAGTGTTCCACCGCCGTTTTGTCGCCGCATTTGTAGAAGTTGGCGCGGATGACATCCCCTGCCGCAAAAGCGGTTTTGCCGTACAGGGCACCGATGGTCTCCAGCGGGATGAACGCCTGCCAGCCCCAGCAGCCGCCCTCGCGGAAGGCATTCAGCTGCGGCAGCGGGCAGCCAAGCTCCCGCACACGGGCGCGGCCGTGGCGCTCCACACCAAGCCCCAGCAGCACGGTGCCGATGGAGTTCGCCTCCAGATTCATATAGCCGACGCCCTTCCCGGGGGCGAAATCGGCAAAAAATTCCATGCAGCTGTCCTGACAGACGGGGTCGTCCGGCTGAGTATACACCGCCTGCGGCTCCGCCTCCTCGCACAGCATCCGCACATGGAAGCCTTTTTCTTCTTCGTACGCCACCTGTGCGCACACGGCAGGACGGTATGTACCTCCCCAGGGGCAGATATCCACCGCCAGTTTTTCCACGCTGTTCCAGTCCGGCGCACCGCCGACACGCACCACGCGATATTCCTTCATAGCTTTTTCCTTTCCAGACGCCGCCTGTGCGGCAGTTTCAGTCGCGGATGTTCCGCCGCACCGCGGCGAAGCCCTCCACCGTATCGTAAAGATGACTGCCGATGACCTCCATCAGCAGGTGATCCTCTTCGCTGTCGATATCCAGAATGCCGGTATCGTACATCTCATGCACGCGCAGGCGGCCTTTCCACAGATCCCGTGCGCCCTCACCCAGCACAAAATCCCGGGCAAAAATGTACAGCGAGGCGTTGACGTCATAGCACACCGGCGCCTGCTGGCGGGCGGTAAAATCGTTTTCGATGACACGGCAGAAATAGCCCTGCGCGTCCAGCCTGCCCATATTGAAATACGGGTTGCGCCGGGAGGGCGCGGCCGAAAGCACCAGATCCAGGCCGGACTCGCTTTCAAACAGTGCCATGGCGTTCACAAGATCCTGCGCCTGCCGCAGCGGACTGGTGATATCCAGATCGATCAGGCAGTCATACTGCGCCGCCGTGCGCTGCTCCATGCGCAGCATGCAGTCCTGATAGACGGCCTCCTTAGGTACGGCGTCGCCGCAAAGCTCCTCGCCGCGGGGCAAAAACACCACCTCGGGATATTTTTCGCCCACCAGCTGCGCCAGCTCGGGCGAGTCGGTGTTCAGGCAGATATCCACCTGCAGATGCGGGCATGCCTGTGCAAACAGCTGCGCCGCGCTGAGCGAGTAGTACACCATGGGCTTTCCGCAGAAGGTTTTGAGGTTTTTGTTGCGGAAGCCCTTGCTGCCCGCCCGGCCGCAGATGGTGATAAGAACGCGTTTCATGGGCAGTCCCTCCCCGCCGCCTTCCGGCGGCCGTTTTTTCGAACAATGCGTGACTTTCCGGTAATGCGCGGCTTTTCCGGCGGTCCGGCGGTCATTCCGGCTTTTTCTTCCAATCGGCAGCACAGTCAAGCAGCCATTGCAGCCCCGCCGCACAAAGCCCCGGCACCAGAACCAGCATGGCAAGCGTACCGGCGTCCGGCACAAGATATTCCGCCGCGCCGCAGTCCGCGTTTGCCGTGATGGCGGCAAACTCCATGCGCAGGTCGCTGCGGCTGCCGGGATCCAGCCGGATGTATTTCACTCCGCGCGGCAGCGTAAACGTCAGGCTGCCGTCGGCGTTTTCTGTCGGCCACACCCGCTTTGCGCCGGAAAACGCGCCGGGCTCCGTGGTGGAATAATAAACGCAGCGTTCGTAAGGCGTCTTGCTGTAGTCCACCGCAAGGGTCAGGGTCTGCAGCCTCTGCCCCTCCGGCACGGTGTACAGAAGCTGCGGATCCTCGTTTTCCGAAACCAGCACATTTTCTTCTTCCACCACGGCGTTGACTGCCTGAAAATCCGCAAGGGTCAGCTGTGTTTCGGCAAGCGCACCTGTATTGCGGGCGTATGCGTCCGCCGCAAGCTGCACCAGCCCGCAGCAAAATGCCCCAAGCCACGCCAGCGCATATACCGCCGCCACAAGCAAAAGCCGTTTTGCGCCCGGCGCAGCTCTTTTTTTATCCGGCATACGCATCACAGATCTCCTCCCACGAAAGCCCGCCCGTACAGGGGGCAAACACAACGGCATCCTCGCCGGGCAGCCGCACATACAGCTGGGTCAGCCCCTCCTGCGCCGCGGCAAGCCCATCGGCGAAAAGCGGCGCGTATTCATCAAGGAACACCTCATCGGCATGCTGCACGAACACATACACGATGCCGCGCTCCTGCAGATAGGCTTCCAGCTCCGCCCGGGTATAGGCGTGATAGTACACCGAACCGTCATCGTTTTCCGGATGGCCGATAGGGCCGCCGCCGAAGCTGTAATCCGTCTGCAGCGGCAGCAGATGATGGCAATAGTTGAAATAACCGTTGCCGATATCCTTGGTGTTGACGTAGAAAATGGGGCCGTCTGCACCGACTTCGGCGATCTGCTCGCTCAGCGCCTGCGCTTTTTTCTCGTAGCTGCGCTGGGTATCCTGAATGCGCTCGGGATACGCCAGCACCGACATCTGCGCCGGGATCATCTGCGACGTGGTCAGCAGGCAGGCTGCCGCAAGCAGCAGCACACAGCCGGTAAGACTGCGGCGGGGACGGTCGGCACGGGCGGCGCACACCAGATGCACCAGCGCCAGCAAAAACCAGAACAGGTAATACGTGGCCACATAGCGGGTATAGTTTTCCAGCTGGGCCGCCTGATGCTCCTTGAAAATAAAGGCGTAGCTGAGCATCAGCACCCAGTAATACACCGCGAAACCGGCGGTGGAAAGCACCGCGGCCCACAGGGTGCGCCGCCGCTGCGCACGGTCAGCACACAGCACGGCCGCCAGCGCAAACAGCAGCAGGATCAGCGCAACCGTGCACACACCCGTACCCAGATACGGGGAAACGGGGTTGTTTTCGCCAAGCAGATTGACCAGAACGCTGTCGGTATACGCACCCGCCAGCGAGACCTTCGTCTTTGTAAACGCCTGCAGCATATCGGTGATGACCTGTGCAAACAGAGGATCCCGCTGCGCGGGGGCAAGCGTCTGCTTCAGACCAAGCACGATCACCTGCGCGGTGGTCAGGTTGGTGGCACCCACCTCACCCGCACTTTCGCGCAGAGCCACCACAGCGCCGATGTGACGGCTCCAGCAAAGGTACGCCGCCAGGGGAGCGGCAAGCGCAGCCGCGGCAAAGCCCAGCCGCCGCCACAGCTTTTTGCCCGTTTCGCAGAACAGCACGTCCGCCGCGGCAACGCCCGCAGCGACCAGCAGCACGGGGAAAGCGTTTTCTTTAATAAGTCCCATGGCAGCCAGCACGGGAAATACGCCCCACATACCGCGGGGCATCACCCGGCCGCTGGCACAGCGGCCGCCGCGCCGCGCGGCAAAATACCACGCCGCCGCACCGCCTGCGGCAATGCCGGCGGGGACATCTCCATAGGCGCACATGTAAATGGTGGTGGGCGACAGAATGCGTCCGATGTGGGTGAGCAGGTACGGCGTCAGCACGCACACAAGCGCCGCGGGCAGTGCCAGCGTGTACCGCCGCCAGCCTGCACCCGCGGGCTCGCCGTCATCCGTCACGGCGGAGATCACCGCGGCAAACGAGGCAAACAGCAGCACATTGTAACCGACAAAGGTCTTCCACGGGGCAAATTCGCCGAAAAACTGGAAGAAATAGCTCATCAGGATGGCGCCGGGATGCTGCGCGCCGATCCAGTCCCAGCCGATCTCGGCGGTGGTGTAAAGCTCATCGTTCAAAGAGACCAGC
>CAZYRD010000213.1:0-4343 GCA_964649475.1 uncultured Faecalibacterium sp. | reverse complement strand
CCGTCCAGTTCTTTGTGTTTTACCAGCATGTTTCTTTCCCTCCGCTGTTCTTTTCTTTCTCTTTATTATACCAAAAAAGGCCGCCCTTGGCGACCTTTTTCGACAGGCTGGCGGGCTGCCCCTTCGGGGCGGCCCGTTTTGTTTTACAGAAAAGCAACCGGGGATTCGAACCCCAGTTCGGCATCCCCGGTGAGTCACCAAAAACCGACAAGCTTCGACAGAGGCTTGTCGGTTTTTACTCATTACCTCTTCACTAAAATTTAGGGTCGATTTTTGGAAAGTAAAAAGCAGCGCAATTATGGAACGCCGCTCACCTTACACGATATTTGTCTATTGTGTCGTCGCTCCAAATATGGGCTTCAATATATCTTTCCGGTCCAAATTTACCGTCATTGTTCCAATTTTGCGGCAAGTCATATTTTTTGATAATTTCCAATATTTCATCGTAAGTATATAATTTTCTGCGATATTCTTTCCAGTCGTCATCTCTTGGCCACGGACTGAAAGTCGGATGCGAATCACCGTATGTAAACGATACCGTCTTTAAATCGAATTCTTCGACAGCAATTTTGATATACCCACAATCTTCAAACCATGTGCTTAACCAGGGGCTGTGTTCGACCACCATATAATGAGGAACGTCTCTTTTGACAATTCCTCCTTTTTTGATGAATTCCTTTTTTATGATGTCCTCGTACATGCGTCTTCTAAACATATACTCCGCATCCCGCTGGGCGCACTGCACATTTGGTTTGTTCTGTTTAATTTCATCAATCACCATATTTGCTTCATCCGTTGACAGCTCTGATAAATTCATAAATGGGCCGATCTTTTTATCATAATAGTGGTATAGAAACATATCTCCATGCACCTCTCTTAAAAAATTCACTTTACATAGTGGTTTGAAACCTATTCACCACGGTTGGGGCATAAATAAAGCCTTGCAAATACTTTCCGCAATGCGTGCAATCATCATCAACTGCCGGAGCAGGAAAGCGAGGCTCCTTGCTGATAAATGTAATATGCGTACGACCGCTAAAGCTTCCGCATCCTGCACACATTTCAGTAAAAGCGTTTTCCATCACTGTTTCTTTAGCATTTTATAGAAGAGCTGATGCGCGTTTATGCAACGGGTCAAAATCAAACCCGCAACCTCCGCGCTGCTTGTCTGCTTTTTGAACAGCGGCGATCGATGCATCTCATTCCGGCTTTCCGTCCAACCATTGCTGCGCAGGCACAGAAATGAATCCCCACCCGGATCCTGCAGGTTTTTGTATCATTATTTTTGCCTCTTCCATGCCCGACCTTCTTTCATGCAGGCTCGTCTTGTATGACAGCATGATTATACCACAGATCCTCCCGTTTTGTGAAGAAAAGCAAACATATGTGCTCAAAGGCGCAACTGACCGCGCGGAAATCCTCTCTGTCAAATCTTGCTTTTGTTCCTCGCGGACTTCTTTCCGCACCGTCTGCACAATGCGGTTTCGTTTCGTGTCTTTTGGGAGTTTCCTTCAAGGCTTCAGCCCTCTGTTTTCTGGCGGCAGTCATTTCCGCGCAAAGCCGTTTTACATATATCCCGTGATATTTCCGCAGGCAGCCTGCGCACCCGGGAAGACGCGCTGAATTTTCGGTGCCTCCATATTTTACACTGAGCCGGAGGCCTCCGATGCTCCGGGTGCGAATGCTGCGCACACTGTTTCAAATGCTGCCGCCGCTGCCCGCGAAACGGCGCAGATGGCACTTGACATTCGCCGTGAGTTTTATACAATAAAGGAAAAGTCCGTTCTTTTCGCTTTGGGAAAGGAGAACCGTACCATGGAACGCAGGGAGCTCATCATCAGCGATTTTTCCGCCGCCGTGCTGGAACGGCAGCATCTTTCCTCGCAGCCTGCACCGGATAAGTGGGAGACCGTCCCCTACGAAACCGCCGCCGCTTCCGGCAGGCTGCTGCTGGCCGGCCCGATGGAATACCCCGCGCCGGTCACCGTGGCGCCCAACCTTACCGGCTGGTACCGCATCCACGTCTGCCTGGGTGAACTGAACGGCAGCTGGAACAGCCGCGTGGACCTGCAGCTCTCCGGGGACGAGTTTGCCACCACCGCCCGCTGCTGCGACATCCAGCCCTATACCCGCTGGAAGCATTTCGAGTGGGTGGAGGAAGCCTTCTGGAAAGCCGCCGACCTAACCGGCCAGACCGTCACCATCCGCAAAAACGACGACGGCGCGCCCAACACCGCCTGCGTGCTGTGGCTGCGCTTTGTCCCCATGACGGAAGCGGAGGTCGCCGCCCACACTGCGCGCCTTGCGGACAACAGCCGCCGCACCATGCTGGCGCACGTGGATATGGACTATTTCGCCTTTGATATGGCAAAAGAGCCGCACGATTACTGCAAGGTGCTGTATGCGCTGAAGGACAGCGACGTGGAGATCCTCTCGCAGGAGATCTCCAACGATCTGGTGGATTTTTCAAAGCCGGACCGCTTCATGCGCGACCAGAACGACAACTGGCGCAACGCCTACCAGAAGGCGTTTGACGAAAAGAAACGGGAAATTTACAGGGAGCAGCTGGCCTATGCCCACGCCAACGGCATGAAGATGTATGCCGCCGCCCGCATGGGCGTCTCCTCCTTCTGCTTCCCCTACGACAAACCCTATTTTGACTGCGATTTTGTCAACGAACACCCCGAATGGCGCTGCCATACCCGCGACGGCTTTGTGGTGGATACCCTCTCCTACGCTTACCCGCAGGTGCAGGATCATATGATCGAACACCTGACGCGGGGCATCCGCTACGGCTTTGACGGCGTGACGCTGCTGTTCAGCCGCGGCATGGCGGTGATGTTTGAACAGCCCGTGCTGGACCGTTTTGCCGAAAAATACGGCGATGCCGTGGACTGCCGCCGTCTGCTGCTGGACGATCCCCGGCTGACGGGCGTCTGGTCGGATATCATGACGGAGTTTATGCGCAGGCTGCGCACGGCACTGGATGCCGCCGCTGCGGCGGAGGGACGTCCCTCGCCGGGCATTCTGGTCACCAACAGCCATGCGGTCGCGGACGGTCTGCGGCAGGGCGTGGACGTGGAACGCTGGGCAAGAGAGGGCCTGATCACCGGCGTGGTGCAGACCAACATGACCATCTGGGAGGACCTCTCTCTGCCGGGTATTCTGGCAGAGGACGGCCTCATCGACCTTGCCGCCTACACCCGTCTGGCAGACAGCGAATACGTCATCAAGCGTACCCACGGCAACGACCCCGAACTGACGCAGGCCGGCCTGCCGGAGTACCGCCGTCTGGCGGACACATACGGCCTGCGGCTGTTCAGCGAGCTGCAGTGGGAAAACACCGTAAAGCCGGAGGATTACCTCGCCGCCGCCAAGGGCATCTACCGCTGCGGCGGGCAGAGCATCGGTCTGTGGGACTGCTATCCGCCGCGGGTGTTCGTGCTTTCCGAGTGGGACTGCGTCAGCCGTCTGGGCAGTGCACGGCAGACTCTGGCCATGCCGGAGGATCCGGCCCACTGGCACCGCATCCACAAGATCCTCAGCTACAAAGGCATGGATATCCGCCACGCCAGCGGCAACTGGCGCGGCTGAGTCCGCCGCCGGCAAACACACAACCGGCGGGGCCGTCTGTTTTGGGCAGACGGCCCCGTTTTGCTTGCATTTCCCGCCGGTTTGCAGTATGATGAACAAAAAGCCGCCGCCGTGCAAAAAAGAAGGCGGCGCCGCATCACAGGAGGAAAAAGAAAGATGAAACGTTCCTACGCCGAATACGCCGCCGAAGCCGCCGTGCAGTTTCTTGCGGTGGACAGCCCCACGGGCTATACTGCCGCCGCTGCCGCATGGGTGAAGCAGGCCTTTGAAGAGCTGGGCTTTGCCGCCGTCATCACCACCAAGGGCGGCGTGCTCATCGACCTTGGCGGTACGGACAAAAACGATGCGCTGCTGCTGGAGGCCCACGCCGATACCCTGGGCGCCATGGTGGCGGAGGTCAAGGGCAGCGGCCGGCTGCGCGTCACCGCGCTGGGCGGCATGAGCGCCTGCAACGGCGAGGCGGAAAACGTCCGCGTGCACACCCGCGACGGCAGGGTGATCGAAGGCACTCTGCAGCTGTGCAACGCCTCGCTGCACGTCAACCCGGACTACAGCGACGCCAAGCGCAATTTTGACACCACCGAGGTCGTTCTGGACGAGGATGTGAACACCGCCGCCGACACCCGCGCGCTGGGTATCGAGGTGGGCGACTTTGTCGCCTTTGACCCCCGCACCCGCGTCACCGCAAGCGGCTACATCAAAAGCCGTTTTCTGGACGATAAGCTCTCCGTGGGCATTCTGCTGGGCTT
>CAZYRD010000212.1:0-4345 GCA_964649475.1 uncultured Faecalibacterium sp. | reverse complement strand
AAAGGCGCTGTGCCCACCGGGAGGTCTCTTCCGCCGGGCAGCAGTAGATCCTGGCCAGTTTGCTCTGCATTTCGGGGGTGGCAAGCTCGTTTTTCCATGCGGTGACGGTCTTCATATGCGCTCTCCTCTTATCTGCGGTCTGCGCCGCAGTTTATTTTTCGTGCTTCCTTTGGCGGGACTGTTTTTCTCCCGCCGGCCTATCGTATTTATTATAAAGGATAGACGGCAAAAATGCACTACCTCTTTCCTTGTTTTTTTGATGTTTTTCTTCCGCGCCTCGTTTTTTCTCTTTTACAGCCAGCCGCGCCCGTGCAGCCAGCACAGGCAGATGATGTGCACCATGGCCAGCAGCGGCAGCCCGAAACGGAAATACCAGTGCTTTGTCTTGTGGTGGAAGCAGAACATCCCCGCCGCTGCACCGACGCCGCCAAAGCAGGCCGCCCACAGCAGCAGCGTTTTTTCCGGGATGCGGCGCACCCTTTTTTCGCTTGCGCCGGCGGCACGCAGCCGTGCGCGGCGTTTGTCCGCACCCATCAGTCCGAACGCGGTCAGATTGACCGCAAGCAGCACGCCCCACATGATGTTCTGCAGCATAGTTGCCCCCCCTCATTCCCGGTCGGATACCTTCTAAAGAAATTATAATTCCGACTCACGGGAAATGCAATTGCTATTTGCATCTGCCGTACAAGTGTGTTATACTTATTACCATCAAAGCCAAAAGGATCTGATGCAATTTGTACAAAGCCGTGATCTTTGATCTGGACGGTACGCTGCTGAACACCATCGACGATCTTGCTGCCGCAGCCAATCATGCGCTGGCGCAGCTGGGTCTGCCGGTGCACACCACCGCCGAGATCATGAGCTACGTGGGCAACGGCATTCCCAAGCTGATCGAGCGCATGGTGCCGCAGCCGCCGCGCAAAGAGGATATTGCTTCCGCGCATGAGCTGTTTGCCGCATATTACGCCGCCCACAAGCAGGACGCCACCGCCCCCTACCCCGGTATCTGCGACGTGCTGGATGCCCTTGCCGCCCGCGGCGTAAAGCTGGCGGTGCTTTCCAACAAGCAGCACGCCATGACACTGCCCATCATCCGGCATTATTTCGGCGACCGGTTTGCCGTGGTACAGGGTGCCGCCGAGGACATTCCCGTAAAGCCGGATCCCACCGGCGTCAACCGCATTCTGCAGGTGCTGGGCTGCAGCCGCGGCGAAGTGCTGTATGTTGGCGACAGCGACACCGACATGCTGACCGCGTGCAACGCCGGTCTTACCGCCTGCGGCGTGCTGTGGGGCTTCCGCAGCCGCGAGGTTCTTTTGCAGGGCGGCGCGCAGCACCTTTGCGCCACCGCCGACGAGCTGCTCCGGCTCGCACTTCAGGACTGACACTTACAAAAGGAGGCACTTATTATGAATTTCTGGACGAATATTTCTTTAAAAGGTCATGCGCGTGAAAAACTGCGCGGACGCTGGCCGGTTTTTCTTTCCGTTACGCTGGTGTATATGCTGATCACCGAGGGCATCTCCACGCTGCTGGTCTATCTTTTCCCGCAGTACGAGGCGCTGATCACCGAGATCACCGATCTGACCCTGTACGGCTCCAATCCGGACCCGGACACCCTGATGACGCTGCTGTTTGACCTTTACGGCGTCACCGCCATTATCACCGGCGTCACGCTGGTGCTTTCCGCACTGGTGTTTTCCGTGCTGCAGGTTGGTCTGAACCGCTGGTACATGGAAGCCCGCGACGGCAGCCCCCGTTTTTCCACCCTGTTCTCCGGCTTTTTCAGCGGTGCCCAGTGGTGCAACGTGGTCTGGGTGCAGTTCTACACCACCGTCATCACCTTCCTGTACTCTCTGCTGTTTGTCATTCCCGGCATCGTGTACGCCTACCGGGTGTTCCTTGTGCCCTATCTTCTGGCCGAAAACCCCTATATGCCCCGCAAGCGCGCCGTTGAGCTGAGCAAGGCCCTGACCGACGGCGAAAAGCTTCGCATCCTTGGCCTGCAGTTCAGCTTTATCGGCTGGATCCTGCTGATCGCACTGGCGGAAAGCCTGTTCATCATGCTGCTGCCCGCCGTTGCCAGCATCATCACCTTTGTGGGCAACCTGCTTCTCAACGTTTATATGTACAGCACACTGGCGGAGTTTTACGCCGTCATGCGCGAAAAGGCTTTCCAGCTGAACCTGAGCGACGCCACCGAGCTGGCCGGCTTTGCCTCCTGATCACAGGAAAAATTGCACAATACAAAAGGACCGGTTTTTTGCAGTTTGCCAAAAGCCGGTCCTTTTATCTTTCTTTGTGCAAGGATGCGCAAATTCCGGTAAGTCACACCGCAAATCTATCCGTTGAAAAAGCGGCCGAATCCGTTATACTGAACATAGGTTCATTCCAGGCTTTGCCGGTATGCGCTGGGCGAAACGCCCGCCTGACGGCAGAACGCCCGACTGAAGGACTGCAGATTGGCATACCCCAGCTGTGCGGCGATCTCCGTCATGGAAAAACGCCCCAGCGCAATAAGCTCTTTTGCACGCTCCGCCTTGCGCGCGCCGATGTGCTCCTGCAGGGTAATGCCCATTTTGCGGCGAAATTCGTGGGAGACATGGGCCGGGCTGTACCCCAGCTGCGCGGCAAGCTGCGCCACCGTCAGCGGCTGCTCGATATGCTGTTCCACATATTTCAGCGCCCGGTACACCAGCGGACCGGGGTTTTCATACAGCTGTTCACCCCGCGCGCTGCGGCTGTCCCCGCCCACGCAGCGGCAGCTCCACAGCACCAGCTGCATCAGGCAGGCCTCTGCCATCAGCGGGTCAATATTCGCCGCATCGTCAAACTCCTCCATACAGCGCCGGAAATGCCCGTACATACCGCAGATATCCTTTCCGGCACGCTGGCCCCGCGCAAAGCATTCCTTCACCTGCGACGGAAACTCCTCCTCCCGCAGAAACCGGAAGCCTGCAAAGGCGTAGAAAAGTGCCTCCTGCCCGGCAGCGCGGATGACATGCGTCCCGTCCGCGGGCGAAAGCACGATATCCCCTGCTTTCACCGCAAGCCGTGCGCCGTCCTGCTCGAACACGCCGCTGCCGGAGACGATGAAGCTGATCTCGCTGCAATACTGTTCGTGCCGGGGCACCTCAAAGCCGGCTTCCACGCAGATCTCGCCGATCTGCAGCACCTCAAACCGTGCCAGCCGCACCGTCTGCGGCCGGAACATCCGGTTATAATGAAATCTTGTACCCAAAAACTGTTCCTGCATACGGATATCCTCACTTTAAACGAAACGGAAAGATGGAAAAGAC
Organism: uncultured Faecalibacterium sp.; assembly: GCA_964649475.1. Classification (GTDB taxonomy): domain Bacteria; phylum Bacillota; class Clostridia; order Oscillospirales; family Ruminococcaceae; genus UBA1762. The sequence goes on along the minus strand of CAZYRD010000212.1, from coordinate 1,046 downwards.
CATGAGCGAAAAGAAATACCGCATCGGCGTGATCGCCGATCTGTTCCGCCAGCCGCTGGAGCAGGCGACGACCCCGTAAAAGCGGGTTACACCCTGAAGGATCACATCGTCCACACCCATGCCAAGGATGGCATCATGCTGAAAAACGTGGGTGCACAGAAGATCTATGCTCCCACCGCCGAGGACACCGCTGCAGGCATCTGCCCGCAGGACTGCTGCAAAGAGGTTCCGCTGGGCACCGGCGGCGTGGACTTTGACGCCTGCTTCAAGGCGCTGGAGGACATCGGCTACCACGGCTGGCTGACCATCGAAAGCGGCGAGGACGGCGGCGACGCCGTTGCTGCCGTGACTGATTCCGTAAACTTTTTGAAGAAATACCGCTGATCCTCTCCGTCTCCGGCTGCCAACATCCGTCCCGTCCCCAAAGAACAGAATACTGTATAAACTATAACACAAAAAGGAGAAAAACACCATGAGCAAACTGAAAGTTGCGGTCATCGGCTGCGGCGGAATCGCCAACAGCGCCCACATTCCCGCCTACATGAAGAACCCGGACGTGGAGATCAAGTGGTTCTGCGACATCATTCCCGAGCGCGCCGACGCCGCCGTGGAAAAGTACGGCTGCGGCAGGGCCGTGTACGACTACCACGAGATCCTGGACGACCCCGAGGTCGAAGCCGTGTCCGTCTGCACGCCCAACGCTGTGCACGCGCCCATCTCCATCGACTTCCTCAAAGCCGGCAAAAACGTCCTGTGCGAAAAGCCCGCTGCCCGCACCTACGAAGAGGCAAAAACCATGCTGGACGCTCAGCACGAGACCGGCAAGATCCTGAACATCGGCGTGGTCAACCGCTTCAACACCGGCGTCAACAAGATCAAGGAGCTGATCGATCAGGGCGAGCTGGGCGAGGTGTACCACGTCTACGTCAGCTTCCGCAGCCCGCGCTCCATCCCCGGTCTGGGCGGCGCTTTCACCACCAAGGCCATCGCCGGCGGCGGCGTCCTCATCGACTGGGGCGTACATTTTCTGGACATCGTCATGTACT
>CAZYRD010000211.1:0-4355 GCA_964649475.1 uncultured Faecalibacterium sp. | reverse complement strand
GAGCGCCGCGGCAGGCAGCCGCCACTTCCCGGGTCATCTGCTTCTGCATGGGGGTGCTTGCACAGTGGGCAGACATAGTCCGCGGGCAGGCTTTCGCCCTCGTAAACATACCCGCAGATGTTACAGACGTAGCCCTTCTTTTTGGCGGGCTGGGGCTTGGGTTTCACCTCGGCGTGGTAATGGGCGTAGGTCATGCTGGGCGTCGCCGCCAGCGCGGCCATCTCCGTCACCTCGGCCAGAAACACCGTATGGCTTTCCAGCTCCCAGGTGCCCACCACTTTGGCGGAAATGTAGGCGTTGGTGCAGGCGGTCAGATACAGCACGCCGTTTTCGCTGCGGCGGGACGCCGCCCACCCCGCAAATTTGTCCGCGGTGCGGCCGCTCTGAAAGCCGAAATGCTCAAACAGCTCAAACGGTGCGTCGGTGGAAAGCACGCTGACGTTGAAAACGCCGGTGCGGGCGATCATATCATGGGTGAGGTTGGCCCGGTTCACCGCAATGGAAATGCGGTTGGGGCTGCTGGTCACCTGTGTGACGGTGTTGATGATGCAGCCGTTGTCCTTTTCGCCTTCGCGGGCGCTCAGCACAAACAGGCCGTAGCTCAGCTTGAACATGGCGGTGGGGTCCATCGGGGCGTTGTGCAGGTTTTCCATAAAGCAGCCTCCTCGTTTTTCTCTTTGTTTTCAGCATAGCATATCCGGGGAATAAAATCAATGTTTTTTTGGAATTATTGGGAATAATTATCAATAAATGCGGGCGTAAGATCCCTGCTGCGCCCGTGTTAAGGTCTGCGCATATCGGTCCGCTTCGCTGGACAACGAAATAAAACGGTGCTATAATCAATAATATTATACCGTAAAGATAGATTGCTTGCAGCAGGGGCGGCGCAAAACGCGCGGCGGAAAGGGAGGCTTGACTGTATGAAAATCATTCTGGTGGGCTGCGGCAAGGTGGGCCGGGCGCTGGCACGGCAGCTGAGCGAGGAAGACCACAACGTCACCGTCATTGATACCAACCCCGATAAGATCGACGCCATCACCGAAGAGCTGGATGTACTGGGCGTCACCGGCAACGGCGCGTCCAATGTTATCCTTACCGAAGCCGGCATGGACACCGCCGATGTGCTGATCGCCGTGACCGGCTCGGACGAACTGAACCTGCTGTGCTGCATGTTTGCCAAAAAGACGGGGCACTGCCATGCCATTGCCCGGGTGCGCAACCCCATGTACAGCCACCAGCTGGACTTCATCAAGCAGCAGCTGGGCATCTCCACCATCATCAATCCGGAGCTGACCGCCGCGCGTGAGATCAGCCGTCTGCTGCGATTCCCCGCCGCCAGCCAGATCGACACCTTTGCCGACGGCAGGGTGCGGCTCATCAAGTTCGAGCTTCTGCCCCAGCACGGTCTGGACGGCGTCGCTCTGCGGGACATCCCCTCCCGCATCCACTGCGATATCCTGATCTGCGCCGTGGAGCGCGGACAGGAGGTCTCCATCCCCAACGGTAATTTCGTGCTGAAAAACGGGGATATGATCTCCTTTGTGGCCACCCACGAAAAAGCGACGGAGTTTTTCCGCGCGCTGCATCTGCCCACCCGTCCGGTGCGCAGCGCCCTCATCGTGGGCGGCGGCACCATCGGGTACTATCTTGCCAAGGACCTGCTTGCTCATGACATCAGCGTGCGCATCGCGGAGAAAAATCTGGCCCGCTGCGAGACGCTTGCCACCGACCTTCCCGACGCCGCTGTGCTGCACGGCGACGTAGCCGACCGGCAGTTCCTGCTGGCGGCAGGCATGAACGTGGCCGAGGCCGTTGTCAGCCTCACCGATATGGACGAGGAGAACATCCTGCTTTCGCTGTTTGCCAAAAAGCATACCAATGCCAAGCTGGTGGCAAAGGTCAACCGGCTGGAATACGACGACGTGCTGGACAGCCTGGACGTGGGAAGCGTCGTCTATCCCAAATACATGGTGTGCGACTTTGTCATCCAGTATGTGCGTGCGCTGCAGAACGGCGCTGGCAACAACCTCAAGACCATGTACCGCATTCTGGACGACCGCGTGGAGGCGCTGGAGTTCACGGTGGACGAGGAGTCCGGCGCGACGGCCGCCACCCTGATGGAGCTGAAGCTCAAGCCCAACCAGCTCATCTGCTGCATCATGCGGGAGGGTCGGGTCATCATCCCCCGCGGCAGCGACCGCATTCAGGTGGGGGACTCCGTCATCGTGGTCACACTGGAACAGGGCCTGCACGATATCCGGGATATCCTTGCGCGCTGACGGGAGGGCTCATCCATGAATTTTCCAATGATACGGTTTGTTCTGGGCTGGGTGCAGCTGTGCGAAAGTGTGCTGCTGCTTTTGCCCTGTGCGGTCAGTCTGTTTTACGGCGAGACCTCCGCGGCGGGGGCGCTGGCGCTTACGGCGGTGCTGTGTGCCGTACTGGGCGGGGTGCTGATCCTCCGCAAGCCCAAAAGCCGGGTGATGTACCAGCGCGAGGGCTTTGTCATCACCTCGCTGGCGTGGATCTCCATCAGCCTTATGGGTGCGCTGCCGTTCCTGTTTTCCGGCGTGATAAAAAATCCGGTGGACGCGCTGTTTGAGGTCGTCTCCGGTTTTACCACCACCGGCGCAAGCATTCTTGCGGATGTGGAGGCGCTGCCCCGGGGACTGATCTTCTGGCGCAGCTTTACCCATTGGATCGGCGGCATGGGCGTGCTGGTGTTTCTGCTCACCGTGCTGCCCATGGCGGGCGGCCGGCAGGGCGGCAGCCACATCAACCTCATGCGGGCGGAAAGTCCCGGCCCGCAGGTGGAAAAACTGGTGCCCAAGGTGCAGTCCACCGCCATCATCCTGTACGCTATTTATATCGTTATGACGGTGATACAGATCGTGCTGCTGCTGTGCGGCGGCATGCCCGCGTTCGACGCCGTCACTACCGCCTTCGGCACGGCGGGCACCGGCGGCTTCGGCATCAAAAACGACAGCATGGCCTCCTACTCGCCCTATCTGCAGAACGTCGTCACCGTCTTTATGATTTTGTTCGGCGTCAACTTCAACTTCTATTTCCTGCTCATCCTGTTCAAGGTGCGCAAGGCGTTCAAAATGGAGGAGGTGCGCTGGTACTTCGGCATCATCGCCGCGGCCGTTCTGTTTATCACCTTTGACGTGCGGGAGATGTATGCCGGTTTTGGCGAGGCGCTGCGCCATGCCGCATTTCAGGTGGGCTCCATCATCACCACCACCGGCTACGCCACCACGGATTTTGACCTCTGGCCCTCCGCTTCGCAGACGGTGCTGGTGGCGCTGATGTTCATCGGCGCCTGTGCGGGCAGTACGGGCGGCGGCATCAAGGTGTCGCGCATCCTTATTCTGGCCCGTACCTTCCGCAAGGAGCGCAAGCTGCACCTGCATCCGCAGCGAGTCACCATGACCACCATGGACGACAAGGTCATCCCTGCGGGGGTGGTGCGCTCCACCAACGCGTTCATAGCGGGCTATGCGCTCATTTTCTTTGTGTCGCTGCTGCTGGTCAGTCTGGATAATTTCGATTTCACCACCAACTTCACCGCGGTGACCGCCACGCTGAACAACATCGGCCCCGGCCTTGCGGGGGTGGGCCCCACGCAGAATTTCTCGCAGTTCTCTGACCTTTCCAAGCTGGTCATGATCTTTGATATGCTGGCCGGCCGTCTGGAGCTGTTCCCTCTGCTGCTGCTGTTCACCCGCGAAACATGGAAAAAATTCTGAAAAAATCATCAAACCATGCAGGAGCGCTGCAAAATGTATCATTTTGCAGCGCTCCCGGCGTTTGGCTACTTGCGTATACCGGCGAAAAAAGGTATACTAATGGTGAATATCGGTTCCGGGTTTAGGAACAACGGGAGGTACGTCATGTTCGCTGAATTTTTCACCAAGACCCTTGGCCGCGAGACCCTCATCGCCGCGGACGACACCTGGGCGCTGCTGGCGCTGCTGCTGGTGTCGGTCGCGCTGGCCATCTGGCTGGAGCAGACCTACGACTGGGCGTCCAAAATTTCCGGCGCCATCATTGCGCTGCTCATCGCGCTGGCGGCGTCCAACCTGTCCGTCATCCCCACGTCCTGCGTGCTGTACGACGACATCATCTGGGGCTTTGCCGTGCCCATGGGCATCCCTCTGCTGCTGCTCAACTGCAACATGAAAAAGATCTGGAAGCAGACCGGCCGCATGATGGTCATTTTCCTCATCGGCTCCGCCGGTACGGTGGCGGGCGCGTTTATCGCTTATGCGTTGCTGCATCCGTTCATCCCCGGGCTGGAAGCCGTTGCCGCCATGATGACCGGCAGTTATATCGGCGGCGGCGTCAACTTTGCA
>CAZYRD010000210.1:0-4425 GCA_964649475.1 uncultured Faecalibacterium sp. | reverse complement strand
GACTGCGGCGGCGGGCACACGGGCGCACTCCCGGCCGATGCCGCTGCTGCCGCCGGTGACAATGACCGCCTTATCCATTTTCACGTGTCTCCTCCCGGGCCATGCGGTTCAGCTCTTTCAAAAACACAAGCAGGAACGGGATATTGGTCAGGAAGGTGAAGATATCGGCCACGGGCTGGCAGATCTGCACACCGGCAAGGTCCATCACGCCGGGCAGCACCAGAATGAGCGGGATGAAATACAGCCCCTGACGGCAGCAGGAGAGGAAGGTGGCCCGCCCGGCCTTGCCCACGCTCTGGAACAGCATATTTGTGGTGACGATGACCGGCTGCAGCAGCATGGCCAGCGCCTGATACCGGAAAGCCGGCAGGGCGATCTCGAACACGGCGGGATCATCGCGGAAGGCGCGGATGAGCCACGGCGCGGCAAACCAGCACACGAGGATCAGCACGCATACGCCCGCAAAGCTGGCGCACATGGTAAACAGGGTGGCACTGCGCACACGGCTGTATTTTCTGGCACCGTAGTTGAAGCCAGCCACCGGCTGGAAGCCCTGTCCCACGCCGAGGATGATGGACATGAGGAACATAAAGATGCGCCCGACGATGCTCATGGCGGCAACGGCGGCGTCACCCCAGCCGCGGGCGGCCACGTTCAGCAGCATGGTGGCAATGCTGCCAAGGCCCTGACGTCCAAAGCTGGGAAAGCCGGTGGAAAGAATGGAGAAAAATTCGCTGCCGCTGCGGGTAAAGCGGGAGAGTCGGATCTTGCTGACGGTTTTGCCGCGCAGGAACATGGACAGCAGAATGACAAAGCTGACACACTGGGAAAGCGCCGTGGCAGCGCCTGCGCCCGCCGCGCCCATGTCAAGGGCGAAAATGAAAACGGGGTCCAGCACCATATTCAGCACGCCGCCGCTGACAAGGCCGATCATGGCAAAAAACGCCTTGCCCTCGTACCGCAGAATGTTGTTGAGCACAAGGCTGGCCATCATCACGGGTGCGGCCATCAGAATGTACATGCCGTAGCCGCAGGCGTGCGGCAGAATGGTGTCCGTACTGCCCAGCAGCAGCATGAACGGCTGCAGAAAGCACAGCCCCGCCGCTGCCAGCAGCGTGCCCGCAAACAGCGCGGTAAAAAAGCTGGTGGAGGCAAGCCGGGTGGCGCCTTCGGTGTCCTTGCTGCCAAGGCGGCGGCTGATGGTGCTGCCGGCGCCGTGCCCCAGCATAAAACCGATGGCCTGAATGATGGCCATCAGGCTGGAGACCACGCCCACCGCGCCGCTGGCGGCGGTGGAAAGCTGCCCCACAAAGTAGGTATCCGCCATGTTGTAGATGCTGGTGATGAGCATGCTTAAAATCGTCGGCCCGGCCAGCTTCAGCACCAGCTTCGGCACCGGGGTCTCGGTCATTTTTCTGTACTGTGCGGTATTGTCCATTTTTCCCGTCCTCTTTCTTCAGAGCATCGCAAAACGGTACGCGTTTTTCATAAGAATGATATAAGTATACACTTGATTTGTCGTGCGCGCAAGAAAAAAAAGAAGCTGCCGCAGAAGGCAGCCATTCTGCAGCAGCTCCATAATTTTTTGAGGTTTGGTTCTGAAGCCGCCTTCCGGAAGCTCAGTCCTCATCCCTGCGGACACCTGAGAGCGTTGCTCCTTCGGCTGTGAAAACACAATTTCCCGAATGCGTCATACAGACTATTCACTTTCGTTCCGTGTTGCAGCGCATTATTTCTCAAAGGTCAAGTACGATTTGAAAAAGTATTCATATTCGTATTTTTCGCGCAAAAAACGGCCGGAGCCGCAGTCCCGACCGTTTCTTCTTTGTAAGCCGTTATATAATGACCCGCAGCACGAACAGCCCGTTCTGAAACAGAAACTGGCAGTTGCCGCCCAGTTTCTGCGTCAGATACACGATGCTCTTTGTGCCGCAGCCATGCCCCTCCTGCGAGGCGACGGGCACGCCGTCCTGCACAACGGGCTTGTTCGCACAGGGATTCTTTACCGAAAGCAGCAGCTTTCCGCCGCTGGTTTTCAGCATCAGGCTGATGTACCGCTGCGCCTCCGGCAGCTCCGCCTGTGCGTTGAGCGCATTGTCCAGCGCGTTGGACAGAATGGTGGAAAGCAGGAGCTCATCGCAGCGCAGCTCTTCCAGCTCGATCCGGCAGCGGAGGTCCACGTTCTGCGCGCGGCACCGCTCGTGGAAGGAGGACAGCACATAGTTGAGTGTTGCGTTGGCACAGTAGTGGATGACCGCGGCGGCATCCACGCTGTCGGCGTAGCCGCTGACCAGCCTGCGGGCATTCTCCAGATCGCCGTTTTCAATGCAGACGGACAAATTGTTCAAAAACAGCCGCAGATCATGCCGCAGAATGCGCACCTCCAGATTGCTGCGCTCCATGGCCTTCAGCTCTTTGGCCTGTTCCTCTACCGTCAGGCGGATGATCTGCTCCTTGCGCTCCACGTCCGCCTTGCACTCGTATTCCCGGTAATACACAACGCAGAAGACGAGGAAAATGATACTGAGGAAAAAAGGCAGAAATTCCAGCGTGACGCGGTCGTGCCGCTGCCAGAAATCGGTATAAACGCCGGATATGTAATCGAACACGTAGTACACGGCGGGTGTGATGCCGAAGATCAGCACGTTTTTTGTGGTTTTGTCAAAGATCTCCGCCAGACAGGACGCCGCGTAGTGTAAGATCAGCCCTGCCGTCACCGCCAGCACGCAGATCCGCACCAGATATTCCGCAGTTTCGCTGCCGGACAGGCTGCGCACCAGCACACCGAACCATTTGGCCGGCTGGCAGAACAGATAGGCGGTACAGATGCTGCATATGGAAGCGATCCATCTTTTGCGCAGCGCAAACACCATCATACAAAGCAGCGGCAGGTGCGTGATGACCGGGTAGAGGTTCCACACCGCGGTCTCGCCCAGCAGAACATACACCACCAGCTGCAGCGCACCGCTGAACACTGCGATGCCAAGACACCAGAAATGGGTGCGCCTGCCGAAAACCGTCCCCGCGAACGAAACGGAAAGATACACGCCGAACAGAAGCAGCACCGCGCTGTGCACAAAAAACAGCACTGTCGTCAGCATCCGAAATCACCGTCTTCCCCAAATACCAGCGCAAAATAGGCTGTCTGAAACTCCTTGTGGCTGTTGCGCGCGATGGGGATGCAGCTGCCGGAGCGCATCCGGATCTCGCTTGCCGTATGAGTCTGAATGTGGTTCATATTCACGATATAGCTGCGGTGGCAGCGGAAAAAGCCATCGTTGACGGTAAGCCTTTCCGAAAAAGTCTGCATGGAATCGGTCGTCTCCACCGTGCTGCCGTCCAGCAGAGAAAAGACCAGATGCTTGTTCTGCGCCTCGACGTATTCGATGCTGTTCAACGGGAGCTTATGGGTGGCGCAGATGCCCCGCACCACCACCGTGACGGCGTTTGCGGCTTTTTCCTCCGCCAGCTCGTCCAGGCAGGCGTACAGCTTTTGTGCGCTGACGGGCTTCAGCAGATAGTTGCTGGCCTTTACGCTGTAAGAGTCCAGCGCAAATTCCACCGAGCCGGTCAGAAAAACGATCTTCACATTCCGGTCGTGCTGGCGGATCTCCCGCGCGGCGTCGATGCCGTTGAGCATGGGCATGACCACGTCCAGCAGGATGATATCGAAGGGCTTTTTTCTGTGGGCACTGATCAGGTCATCCCCGTTGGCATAACCATGGCATTGCACGCCGGCCGGCCGGTTTGGCCAGCTTTCGATCATACGCTCCGCCTGCAGGGAAAATTCGGCGCTGTCGTCGCAGACTGCGATCCGTAACATCTGCCGCCCTCCTTTTCAACGCTTTTCCTCAGTCTTTCGGCAAATTTTTTCACGTTTTATTATATCACATAAATTCCGTTTCTCCAACCGGTCCAAACAACTATTCGCGTATTTTGAGTTTTCTCATGATCAAATCCTCCGCGATCAAGAGCGTTTCTTCTTTCTCGGCCTCCCGGTTTGGCGTTCAGACGTTTGGTTATACCGTTTTTGAAGTGAGTGTCCTCAAACTTCCCGAAATAAACAAACGATCCGAACCCGTCTCCCTCAGGGAAGATCTGGTTCGGATCCTGTTGCTTTGAAAGAAGTGCCCTGTTCTGATACGAAGTGCGCACCCTTTCAGTCCTGTCGTTAATACGTATGAGAACCGTTGAAAGGTGCACGCCGCTTGACTTGCATTTGTTGCAGAAGTATAATACAGTAAAGTCTTATCAACAGGAGAACTCTTTGATGAAAAAATTGATTGCGCTGTTTTTGGCAGCAATATTGTGTTTTTCTCTTGGCGCTTGTGGCGGCGAGGCACAGACTGACAGTAACGTCACGCAGCAGCCGAATGACAGATTTACAATTACAGAAGATAGCGTCTGTTCCGTCCTCATAAAAAT
>CAZYRD010000209.1:0-4495 GCA_964649475.1 uncultured Faecalibacterium sp. | reverse complement strand
AAGATGCTGGGCTTCGATTTCCCCGACAACTTCAACCACCCGTACGTCAGCAAGAGCATCACCGAGTTCTGGCGCCGCTGGCACATGACGCTGGGCACATGGTTCCGCGAGTATGTGTATATTCCGCTGGGCGGCAACCGCAAGGGCAAGGGTCGGCAGATCTTCAACATGGCGGTGGTGTGGTTTGCCACCGGCTTTTGGCACGGCGCTGACTGGAACTTCATCCTGTGGGGTGTGTTCTACTTTGTGCTGCTGATGATCGAAAAGCTGTGGCTGCTGAAAAAGCTGGACAAGGTGCCCGTGCTGGCACACATTTACACCATGCTGTTTGTAGTGCTGGGCTGGGCCATCTTCGAGATCACCGATCTCTCTCAGCTGGGCTTCTTCATCACCAAGCTGTTCAATTTCTCCGACGGCATTTCCGCGGCGTACTATCTGCGCAACTACGCGGTGATCTTAATCATTGCCGCCCTGTTCAGCACGCCGCTGCCCATGCGCCTGTACAACAAGATCAAGCACAACCTTTGGGCGCGCGGCATCTGCCTTACCGTTCTGCTGGCGCTGGTGATCGCCTATCTTTCCAACGCAAGCTACAATCCGTTCCTGTATTTCCGCTTCTGATGAAAGGAGGTCTTTTGCAGCTATGAAGAATCTTATGAAGGAACTGAAAAAGTACCCCCTGATCATCTTTTTATACCATCGGCGACTGCTTTGCGCGCGCCAAAAAGTACGACGAGTACGAAAACCGCGATCTGGCGCAGTTTCCCAAGCTGACCTGGGAAGGCCTTGTGAGCAACGAATGGACGCAGGAGTACGAGACCTACGTGCAGGACCAGTTCCTGCTGCGGCACCAGTGGATCGCGGCAAAAAGCTTTGCCGAAGGCCTGCTGCTGCGCACCGAAAACAACAACGTCATCTATGGCGAGGACGGCTATCAGTTCTTTAAATTCATGGAGCTGAACACCGGCACCGACGGCACGAGCACCCAGCTGGCCCAGAACACCGCGTTCCTCACCCGTTTTGCGGCACGCCATCCCGGCAAGGTGAATGTGATGCTTGTGCCCAGCGCGTCCAACATTCTGGCGGACAAGCTGCCCGCAGGAGCTCCCGTTCTGGACGAGAATCCGCTGATGGACGAATTTTTCGCCGAGGTGGGCACCGTGGCCGAGGTCATCGACGTGCGCAGCGCCTTCCGCGAAAACAAAGAGGACTACCTGTATTATCGCACCGACCATCACTGGACCACCGACGGCGCATACCTTGCTTATCAGGCCGCTGCCGAAGCACTGGGGCTGGGCGCGTTTGAGCCCGCCGCCCACACCGCTGTGGAGGTGGAGGGCTTTACCGGTACCAACTTCAACAAGAGCCTGAAGCACAACACCGTGGAGGACGTGCTGAAGTATTACGAGCTGGACAACACGCTGACCGTCAAGCAGCTGCTGACGGACGGCAGCGAATACTCCTCCGAAGAGGGCGGTCTGTACGACCTGAGCAAGCTGGCTGTCCGTGACAAGTACGCCATGTTCCTGCGGGGCAACAACGGCTATTCCACCATTGCGGGCGACACCGCCAACGGCAGACGCATTCTTGTCATCAAGGACAGCTACGCCAACTGCTTCGTCCCCTTCCTCACCGCCGATTACGAACAGATCGACGTGGTGGACCTGCGCTTCTGGAAGTACAACGTGGAAACGCTGATGGAGCTGTTTGACTACGACGAGGTGCTGGTGCTGTACAATTTCCAGACCTTCACCACCGAGACCACGCTGTTCTACCTGAACGCCATGGTCATCGAATGACCCGACACCAATGACCCGCAAAAGCGGCAGACCTGCAAAAGGCCTGCCGCTTTTTTTGACAGTATGATGAAAACTGCACCCATGCCGTTCCGTTTTTGCCCTGCGTGTGCTATAATTGTATTATAATGGCAATAAAGAAAAAACACACGGCATCACAGAAAGGAGAACCCGTATGCGGCTGCTGTTCAAACAAAGATTTTTCTCGTGGCTGTGCTGCTACGACATTTACGACGAAACCGGTGCAACGCTTTATACCGTCAAGGGCGAGCTTGCATGGGGGCACCAATTGCGCATTTACGATACACAGGGCAACGCCGTGGGGCTGCTGAAAGAGAAAATCCTGACCTGGCTGCCCAAATTTGAGATGTACCTCGGCGAGCAGTACGCAGGCTGCATCTGCAAGGAGTTCTCGCTTTTCAAGCCGAAGTTCAGCATCGACTTCAACGGCTGGCAGGTGGACGGCGACTGGTTTGAATGGGATTACAGCATTCTGGACGCCCGCGGCAAAAGCGTGGCCTCCGTTTCCAGGGAACTTTGGAACTGGACCGACACCTATGCGATCGATGTGGACGACCCGCAGAATGCGCTGTGCGCACTGATGCTGGTGCTTGCCATCGACGCGGAAAAATGCTCCCGCAGCGACTGACGCCGCATATGACCGTGCGGACAACATTGCAAAATAACCGCATAAAAAAACCGAACCGGTCCGTGCCTGAACGCACAGACCGGTTTTTGCGTTTTTCTGTTGAGAGAATGCACCGCTGATGTATGGCAGAAGCTTGAATCTGTTCGCAAAACGATCTCAAAAGGCATTTTCTGCCGCTTCGATGTGCCGGCGGATGGCTTTTTCGTGTCTTTCGCAATATGCGTATGCAGCTTCCATAAAATCGGTAATTCTGTGTTTGTGATACAGCGTATTTATCACATCCAGCACAGGCGTGCCATCGACAAGCATATTTTGAAAATACGGGTAGATACATCCCCCGTTCTCTTTCGGAAAATACGGATTGAGCGAGCTTAACCTTTCATCGCTCATGATGGCCTCTACCACCATTTCGCTTAATATCCACTTCAGTGAGGGCGTTTCATATTCGTCGTAGCTGTCACCGAAGTGACGATTCCACACGGAAAACCAAAAATAGTGAATGACCTCATGCAGGGATAACCCCAGCGCCCCTCTCTCACTGTTCATATAGAACACATCAAAACAGCGCTCTTTCAAAAATCTGGGGCAGATGGGGTTCAACGTTACATTGCCCGTCAAATCGTTAAACACAGAATGCGCATCCAGGTCAAACGCGTCGGACAGCGCAGCTTCGATTTGCCCTTTATGCTTTTGAAAATGGGAATTGTAGCGAATGACTTTGCTGTTCAGCTCTTCCTTTGTGCTTTCGTAAATATCGCTGAACACGTCCATCAGGTAGTTCTTCTTATCCGGAAGAGTTCGTTTTGTAAGCTCAGGCTTATCGATCTGCGGATAGAAATGAAACAAAGGTTCTGACCAGAACGGTGTTTCGTCACCCGACAGAAACAACAGGATGCTTTCGATCGAGTGGGCATATCCGGGATTCTTGTATAGGATATCCATTTGTTACCTTTCCTGAAATTCAAATTTATCGCCTGCCCCGCTTTTGAGAAGGACCCTCATACCGGTTCACCGGTTGGCTTTCCACTCCAGAAACTCCTCGTAGCTGCCGGTGCGGTCAAGGCAGCCGGGGGTGCCGGCGCGCAGCTCGATGATGCGGGTGGCGATGTCGTCGATGAACTGGTGGTCGTGGGAGGCGAAGATCAGATTGCCGGGGAAGGCGGCAAGGCCGTCGTCCAGCGCCTGAATGCTTTCCAGATCCAGATGGTTGGTGGGCTGGTCCAGCAGTAGGACGTTGGCGCCGGTCATCATCATGCGGCTGAGCATGCAGCGCACCTTTTCGCCGCCGGAAAGCACCTTTGCGGGCTTGTACACCTCGTCACCGGAGAACAGCATGCGCCCGAGGAAGCCGCGCAGATAGGTTTCGGTGGGGTCGGGGCTGTACTGACGCAGCCATTCCACCAGATCGCCTTCAAAGCATTCAAAATAGGCGGAGTTGTCCAGCGGGAAGTAGCTCTGGCTGGTGGAAACGCCCCACTTGTAGCTGCCGGAATCCGGTTCCAGCTCGCCCGCCAGAATGCGCAGCAGCGCGGTGTTGCCGGCCTCGTTTTCGCCTACAAGCGCAATTTTGTCACCGTGGTTGACGGTGAAGCTGACGTTGTCCAGCACCTTGACACCGTCCACGGTCTTGGTCAGGCCTTCCACAAACAGAATGTCCTTACCGGCTTCGCGGTCGGGGGTAAAGCCCACAAACGGATACCGGCGGCTGGAGGCGGGCATCTCCTCGATCTGGATGGAGTCCAGGATCTTTTTGCGGCTGGTGGCCTGCTTGGACTTGGACTTGTTGGCGGAGAAGCGGCGGATGAAGTCCTGCAGATCGCGGATCTTCTCCTCCTTCTTCTTGTTCTGGTTGCGGATCAGCTGCTGGATCAGCCGACTGGATTCGTACCAGAAATCGTAGTTGCCGGCGTACATCTGCACCTTGTTGTAGTCGATATCCACCGTATAGCTGCACACGGCGTTGAGGAAATGACGGTCATGGCTGACCACGATGGTGGTATAAGGGCCATGCCTTATCTGCCCGGCAATGCCGCCCTTGTCAAGGATGTGA
>CAZYRD010000208.1:0-4515 GCA_964649475.1 uncultured Faecalibacterium sp. | reverse complement strand
CCATCGACGGCGACGGCGAAAGCTATGACGGCGTTTGCCAAAGCATTCGGAAATGGATCGAAAACAGCAATTTTGAGGTGGATGAGCGACCGGAACATCGTACCATGTGCCATATGTTGAATCCGTCGCCGGAGCTTCGGGCGGTACTGGGGTATGATCAGTTGGATATTTACGTGCCAATCCGTGTTTCGGATACGGCAAGGAATAAGGCGGAAGAGACATCGGCCGGGAAATAAGACTGCCCGGTTGATCGGAAGCAAGAGAATGGGAAAGGCCGTCGGTGCTCCGATGGCCTTTTTTCTTCACACGGAAAGAACCGACAGTGCGGTGATAACTCCAAAATATGAAAATGTTGGCGGAATATTGCGTTTTTGTATAGCTTTTTGCCCGTGATTTCGTTAGAATAAAAGCAGTGGATAACAAATATTTCTGCAGAGAAAGGAGAAGCGCTATGTGGTACTCCGAACTGTACCGACGGCACCTGCTGGATATGCACATTGAGGACTGGGATCCGGTCTTTCTGTCGCAGTTTTCCCCTGAGGAATACGTGAAAAATCTGAAGACCGCCCGTATCAACTATGCTATGCTCTATCTGCAGTCGCATGTGGGCCTGTGCTATTATCCGTCGGCCAGCGGCTGCGTGCACGCGCATTTCCAAAAGGATCCAGACCTGATGAAGCGTACTGTAGATCTGTGCCATCAGGCGGGCATTCGGGTATGCGGCTATTACAGCCTGATCTACAACACCCGGGAGCACGACCGCCATCCCGACTGGCGCATGATCCGTGCGGACGGCACCTCCATCCGCGCAGGCGAGCTGCAAAAGCGCACCATGCGCTGCGCGCCGCCCAAGGGATACCGCTATGGGAACTGCTGCCCGAACAATCCGGACTACCGCAGCTTTACACTGACGCAGGTGGATGAGCTGCTGGACTATTTTGAGCTGGATGCGCTGTTTTTTGATATGCCGTTCTGGATCAACACCTGTTACTGCGAGCATTGCCGGGCGGCATACGGCAAACCGATCCCGATAGAGCCCACTGCAGGCAGCGCGGAGCACCGTGAACTGGTGGCGTTCAAATACAGAGCCATGGGCGAGTTTGTGCAGCTGGTGACGGAGCACGTGAAAAAGCGCTGTCCGGAAATGCCGGTGGAGTACAACATTGCCAGCACGGTGGTGCTGGGCTCCGACGCGGGCTGCGGCGAGGCTGTGCTGGATTCCTGTGATTATGTGGGCGGAGATCTGGACGGTGAGCCGTACAGCCACTCCTTTGCCTGTAAATACTTCAAAAATGCCAGCCGGAACCAGCCGTTTGAGCAGATGCTCTCC
This sequence comes from uncultured Faecalibacterium sp., assembly GCA_964649475.1. GTDB lineage: Bacteria > Bacillota > Clostridia > Oscillospirales > Ruminococcaceae > UBA1762. The sequence goes on along the minus strand of CAZYRD010000208.1, from coordinate 3,185 downwards.
CGCTGCAAGCCGGACCTGTCCTCGCACACCCTGACCCGCAGCCCCCGCGTGCTGAAAACGGCGCTGGCATCCACCATGGCGCATCACGGCGCGTCGCTGGTCATTGACGCCATCGACCCCGTCGGTACTATGGACGCCCACGTATACGAGCGCGTGGGCGAGATCTTCGCGTTCCAGCAGCCGTACGAGCCGTTCTATACCGGCGAAATGATGGAGGATGTGGGTGTTTATTACGGCATCCGCAGCCGGCTCGCGGGCGAAACGTACGATTCCTGCAGCTGCAGCCGCGCGCTGAGCCGTACTCTGATCCGTCGGCACATTCCCTTTGGCGTCACCGGTGCGTTTTATGATATCGACCGCTACAAGGTGCTGCTGGCGCCTATGCTTTCCGCGATGGAGGAAAAGGACAATGTGCGCCTGCTTGCCTATGTGGAGCAGGGCGGTACGCTGTACCTGAGCGGCTTCGGCAATGCCGCGCTGGTGGAAGCGCTGACCGGCCACCGGCTGACCGGTTATATAAAAGAGAGCAAGGTGTACCTTGCGCCGCAGCCTGCTTTTGCGGAGATGTTTGGATGGTTCAACGAAAAATACCCCATGCCTTTTGATTCCTCTGCGCCGCTGGCCGCACCCGGTGCGGACTGCGTGGTGGCCGCCACGCTGACGCTGCCCTACACCGCACCGCAGGAAGATCGTTTTGTCTCCATCCATTCCGATCCGCCGGGCATTGCCACGGAAAATCCGGCCATCACCATCAGCCGTTACGGCAAGGGTACGGTGATCTGGTCGGCGGTACCCATCGAATGGGCGCAGCATGAGGAATACGGCAGCCTTTTGCTGCAGCTGCTGCAGCAAGCCGCACCGATGGAGTGGAGCTTTGCCACGGACGCCCCCGCGGATGTGGAGATCAATGCCTTTGCCAACGAGGACAGCGTTACCGTCAATGCGGTGGCACTGTGGGAGGAACGGGGCGTCGTATCGCCCTTTGAGATCCGCATAAAAACGCCGGAACCGACAGCGGTGACGCTGCTGCCGCAAGGTGAGGAACTCCCGTTTGTGTATGAAAACGGCTATACGATATTCCAGACCAAGCCACTGGACGTGTTTGATATGTATGAGATCCGCTGGTGAGCAGCGGCGACAGAATCTGCAGAAGGAGATACGGTTATGAAAACAAGCATCAGTGAAAAGGCCCGCATCGGCGTGATGACCGTGGGCCATTGCGAATACTGGGACTGGAACCAGTTTCCCGGCATGAAAGAAAGCCTGATCTGTATGGGCCGCGAGATCGCGGACTGCATTGCGGAGACCGGTGCCGAGGTGTTTTTTGAATTTGTCGACCGGCGCGAGGCCGCCTACGAGGCGGGTCTGCGGCTGAAAGCGCAGAACATTGATCTGCTGTTCCTGCACATGACCACCTATGCAGCCTCCGGACGGTGGATGCAGGGGGCGCTGGCGGCGGGCTGCCCCATTGTTGTGGTGGGCTCGCAGCGCTGGAAGGACACCTCCGGCGCGCGGGATATCAACGCGGACGAGGCCAACGGCGTGGGCGGCCCCTGCGGTTTTCCGGAGGCGTATCATGCGCTGATGCGCTGCGGCAAGACCCCTGCGGGCCTTGTGTTCGGCATTCACATCGACGAGCGCTTTAAAAATGACCTGCAGGAATGGGCAAAAGCCGCCAACGCGGTGCATGCATTTCAGGGGGTGGCCTTCGGCTTTATGGGCCATACCTACGAGGGCATGCTGGATATGAATTTCGACCCCACCTCGGTGACAAAGGTGATGGGCTCCCATGTGAAGATGGTGGAGATGTGCGAGCTGGTGCAGTACATCGAAAACTGCACGCAGGAGGAGGTCGACGCCAAGATCGCCGAGATCAAAGAGAATTTCGAGTTCAAGGATCACAGCTACGAGCGCATGACGGTGGATATTCAGGACGAGGACGTGGAATGGTCCGCCAAGGTGGCCGTGGGTCTGGATAAGCTGGTGCAGAACAACAACCTTTCGGGTCTGGTGTACTACTATGTGGGTGAAAACGACAGCATTTACGAGCGCGCTGCCTCCAACCTGATCATCGGCAACTCGCTGATGACCACCAAGGGCATCTCCATGGCCGGCGAGGCGGATATGAAGACCTGTCTTGCCATGTACCTGACCAGCGCGCTGGGCTGCGGCGGCTCTTTCTGCGAGCTTTGCTTCATGGCCTTTGACTACGACCATCTGTGCGTGGGGCATGACGGCCCGCATGACATCCGCATCAGCCAGGGCAAACCGTGGATCCGCGGCCTCGGCTTTATGCACGGCAAAAAGGGCCACGGTATCTCGGTGGAGTTCCCGCTGAAGTTCGGCCCCATCACCATGGTGGCGCTGACGCAGGACGCAAACGCCAGCTTCAAGCTGGTGTATGCCGAGGGCGAATCCGTGGACGGCTGGCTGGCAAAGCAGGGCAACTCGCTGACCCGTGCGGATTTCGGTATGGACATCCGCGATTTCATCGTCAAGTGGGTCAAGGCCGGCGTCACTCATCATGCGGCGCTTGCCGTGGGACACTGCGGCTCCATGGTGGAAAAGTTCGGCGACCTGATGGGCATCCCCGTGGAAAAGGTGTGCTGAAATTGCCTGCGGGCAGGAACCGAAAAAGAAAGCAGGGCGGCGGAATGGCTGCCCTGCTTTTGGCATTTTGGCGAAAATCCGACAAGAGGACACAAAAAGCCCCGGAGCATACGCTCCGGGGCCGTTTTGTTTGCCTGAAACTGCCGTTCAAGCAGACCGCTTTACGAAATTACTCGTACAGCTTGGCCAGCTTGGTCAGGTAGTCATAGCGATCCTTGGCGTGGTTGGCAGCCTTCTCGAACAGCATCTCAGCACGCTCGGGGAAAGCCTTGACCAGACGGCTGTAACGGGTCTCGCTGTTGATGAACTCCTTGTAATCAGCAGTGGGCTCCTTGCTGTCCAGCGTGAAGGGATTGCCGCCCTCAGCCTTCTTGCGGGGATCGTAGCGGAAGTTGTGCCAGTAACCGGCAGCAACAGCCTTCTTCATCTCGGACTGGCAGTTGGTCATGCCGCCCTTGACGCCGTGCATCTCGCAGGGGGCGTAGCCGATGATCAGAGAGGGACCGGGATAGCTCTCGGCCTCAACCATGGCCTTGATGGTCTGGTTCTGGTCGGCGCCCATGGCGATCTGAGCA
>CAZYRD010000207.1:0-4519 GCA_964649475.1 uncultured Faecalibacterium sp. | reverse complement strand
ACGTCAACCGCCCCGGCCTGCTGCTGGCGGGTTACTACAAGTTCTTTGACACCACCCGCGTGCAGGTGTGCGGCATGGTGGAAATGTCCTACCTGAAGGAAGCCTCCGAAAACGAGCGCCGTGCCCATATTCATACACTGTTTGCCGTCAAGCCGCCGGCGGTCATCGTCACCCGCAGCATTCCCATCTTTGACGAGATGGTGGAGTTTGCCAAAGAATACGAAGTGCCTCTGCTGCATTCCTCCGAAAACACCACTCAGCTTATCACCGCAATGAACTCCGTTATGACGGTGGAGCTTGCCCCCCGCATCACCCGCCACGGCGTTATGGTGGAGGTGTACGGCGAAGGCATCCTCATCATGGGCGAAAGCGGCGTCGGCAAAAGTGAAGCCGCCATCGAACTGGTCAAGCGCGGCCACCGGCTGATCGCGGACGACGCGGTGGAGCTGCGCAAGGTCTCCAACCGATCCATTGTGGCCAATGCGCCCGAAAACATCCGCCATTTTGTCGAGCTGCGCGGCATCGGTATCCTCAACATCGCCCGCGTGTTCGGCGACGGCGCCATCAAGCCCAGCGAAAAGGTGGATATGGTGGTGCAGCTGGAAAACTGGGACGGCCAGAAGAATTACAGCCGCACCGGTCTGGAGCACGAAACCATCGATCTGATGGGCGTGGAGCTTCCCCTGTCCGTCATCCCCGTGCGGCCCGGCCGCAACCTGTCCATTATTCTGGAGGCCGCCGCCATCAGCAATCGCCAGAAAAAGCTGGGCTACAACGCCGCCGAAGAGCTGATCGAGCGGCTTGGCCTGACCAACGATATCTCCTGAGCCTTTTGTGAACTGTGCCGCCGACGGGCATGATCTGCCGGAAATAAATTTATTTTTGAAACAATCAGTAAAGGAAGTACGCATTATGAAATACTATATCGGTATCGATTTGGGCGGCACCAACATCGCCGCCGGTCTTGTCAACGAAAGCTTCGGGATCGTGGCCTCCGCCTCCTGCCCCACGGCGCTGCCCCGTCCCGCTGCCGAAGTGGAAGCGGATATGGCAAAGCTGTGCCGGGAGCTCGTCGCCGGCAAGGGCATGACCATGGCGGATATCGCCTGGGTCGGCATCGGCACCCCCGGCAGCGTGAACCCCGTCACGGGCTTTGTGGGCTTCAATGCCAACTTCGGTTACCGTGACTGGTATCTGGGCAAGGATATGGAAGAACTGCTGGGCTGCAAGGTGTATGTGGAAAACGACGCCAATGCTGCCGCCTACGGCGAATACGCCGCCGGTGCGCTGAAGGGTGCAAAGAATGCCATCGCCATCACGCTGGGCACCGGTGTGGGCGCGGGCATCATTCTGGACGGCAAGCTGTACTCCGGCAGCAACCATTCCGGCGGCGAGCTGGGCCATATGGTCATCGTCAAGGGCGGCCGTCCCTGCATGTGCGGCCGCTGCGGCTGCTGGGAGAAGTACGCCTCGGCCCGCGCGCTGGCCGAGGATACCGTGGAAGCCATGAGGCAGAACCCCGACAACATGATGTGGGGTCTGGTGGACGGCGACCTGTCCAAAGTGGGCGCCAAGACTGCGTTTGACGCGCTGCACGCCGGTGACGCGCTGGCAAAGAGCGTGGTGGAAAACTACCTCGAGTATGTTGCCTGCGGCCTGACCAACCTGATCAATATTTTCCAGCCCGAGGTCGTCTGCATCGGCGGCGGCGTCTCCAAACAGGGCGATACGCTGCTGGCGCCTATTCAGGCCTATGTGGACGGCGAGGACTACGCCCGAAACAACGCTGACCGCACTCGCATCGTCTGCGCCGAGCTGTTCAACGACGCCGGCATCGTGGGCGCTGCCATGCTGGGTATGCAGAACGCATAATTTGCCGCATATTGAGAATATTTTGAACCGAAGCCGGACGCGCTGCGTCCGGCGCAGGGCTTTTTATAGAGAAAGCACGAAACGACAGAGTTCTGGAGGTGCCGCATGGCGGATTTTGCAGGTCGGGATATTTTGAGCAAAGCGTTGGAGGAGCAGGGGATCCCGTTTGAAACGGACGCCCCTCTGGCGTCGCTGACAACGTTCCGCATCGGCGGTGCGGCGGGACTGCTGTGCCGTCCGCTCAATGAAGAACAGGCCCGGCAGCTGCTTGCGCTCATCCGGAAGGCCGGGGCCCGGCATTACTGCCTTGGGCGCGGCTCCAATACGCTGTTTTCAGACGAGGGCTTCGCCGGCGTTGTGGTCGACCTCTCCGCGCTGAATGCCATCCGTGTCGACGGCTGCACCGTTACGGCCGGTGCGGGCGTGCATCTTGCGGCGCTGTGTAAGGCGGCGCAGGCGGCAGGGCTTTCCGGACTGGAGTTTGCCTACGGCATACCCGGTGCGGTGGGCGGTGCCATCTATATGAATGCGGGCGCTTACGGCGGCGAAATGAAAGACGTGGTAACAAGCGTCCGCGCCGTCACGGCGGAAGGCGAATTGGCCGAACTGCCCGCCGAAGCCTGCGCGTTTGGGTATCGTCATTCCGTGTTTGAAGAAAAAGGCGGTACGGTGCTTGGCGCAGTGTTCGAACTGAAAAAAGACTATCCCGATGCCATTGCCGCCCGCATGGCGGAGCTTGCCGCCCGCCGCAAGGAAAAGCAGCCGTTGGAATGGCCCAGCGCGGGCAGTACGTTCAAACGTCCGCAGGGGGCGTTTGCTGCGGCGCTCATTGATGAATGCGGACTGAAAGGCATGACGGTGGGCGGTGCGCAGGTCAGCGAAAAGCACGCCGGATTTGTCATCAACATCGGCGGCGCCACCTGTGCCGATGTCATCGAACTGACCGACCGGGTCGCCGCCATCGTAAAAGAAAAAACAGGCTTCACACTGGAACGCGAGATCCGTGTGGTAAAATAATTTCCTGCGATTTTTCTGTGGCCGTCACGCTGCCCCGCCGCAGGTGCTCGGCGGTACAGCCGCAGTATTGCCGCAGCGTTGCTGCAGCGTTGCTGCAGGTGTGCGCTCCGCGCGGCGGCAGATCTTGGGTGAATGTCATGACCTTTTCCTCTCAGGTAAAAAAAGAGCTGTGCGCTCATATCATCGAAAAAACATGCTGTGCCCGGGCGTTCTGCTTCGGGGCGGCTTGTTTTGCGTATGAATTCAACGATAAAAAACTGGAATTCCACACCGAAAACGAGACTGCGGCACGGTATCTGCGCACCATGTTTGCGGCGCAGGGCGTGACCCTGCACACCGGCGCCTACTGGGTGCACGGACGGGACAAACTGTTCCTTGCAACGGACGATGCGGACGGCGCGGCGCAGCTGGCTGCATTCTTTAAAAATTGCGGGGTGGAAAATTCCGGCGCCGCTATGCACAAGGTGCTGCGCTGTCCGGGGTGCAGCGGCGCGTATCTGGCGGGTGCATTTCTGTGCGGCGGCATCGTGGCTGACCCGCAGAAGGAGTACCATCTGGAATTTGTCAGTCAGCATTCCGCCCGGCTGGACGAGCTTGCCCGGCTTCTTGCGGCGGAGGGGCTGGAGCCGCGCCGCATCTGGAAAAACGCCAACGATGTGCTGTATCTCAGCGCCAGCGAGCAGGTGGAGGATCTTCTGACCGCCATTGGCGCGGGACGCTTTGCCATGGAGGTCATGAACGCCAAGATTTACAAGACCTTCCGCAATCAGGCCAACCGCATCACCAACTGCGAAACCGCCAACATCGACAAGACCATTGCCGCAAACCAGCGTGTGCTGGACGCCATTGAAAAGCTGCGTGCGGCCGACGCACTGGACGCCCTGCCCGAACCGCTGCGCCTTGCGGCGCAGGCCCGTCTGGAGGATCCGGCCTCCACATTGGGGGAGCTGGCTGCCTCCATGCAGCCGCCGGTAAGCAAAAGCGGGCTTTCCCACCGGATGAAAAAACTCATCGAGCTTGCGGAAAAGCTGGATGCAAAAAGCGAATGACAGTGTTTTGACGGAGGTGTCTTATGAAACCGGTCGCCAGAGGTATATACCCCACTATGATCACCCCTTACACGCCGGAGGGCGCTGTTGACCACGAAGCGGTACGCCGCCTGACGGAATGGTACATCCAAAACGGCTGCAGCGGTGTGTTTGCCGTGTGCCAGTCCAGTGAGATGTTCTTCCTCAGCCTGAAGGAAAGGGCGGAGCTGGCCAAAACCGTGGCGGAGCAGGCTGCGGGGCGCATCAGTGTGGTGGCCTCCGGCCACTGCGGCAATTCCATCGAAGAGCAGATCGAAGAGGTCAATGCCGTGGCGGCTGCGGGTATCGATGCGTTTGTGCTGGTCAGCAACCGGCTGGATCTGCACAACGACGGCGACGATGTGTGGATCGCCAACGCCGAAAAGCTGCTGGCCGGTATCGACCCGGCACTGCCGCTGGGCATTTACGAATGTCCGCACCCGTATAAGCGGTTGCTGACGCCCCGCATTCTGGACTGGTGCGTGCAAAGCGGCCGGTTCTGCTTTATCAAGGACACCTGCTGCGAGCCGGAGCTGCTGGAACAGCGTCTGGCGCAGCTGAAG
>CAZYRD010000206.1:0-4543 GCA_964649475.1 uncultured Faecalibacterium sp. | reverse complement strand
GGGTAAAGTGCGAAGAGCACTTCGCGCAACCTAGGTGCTTTTCTTGTAACCGAAGAAAGGAAGTTCACAAGTGAACAGAAGTTCCGCTGTCAAGGCAGCGGACCCCTGCAAAAGCACATCGGCTGCGCCGATAACGCACCTCCTATCCAACGCGCGGCGAAGCCGCGCATTTAATAGGAGGAACAGTGGCGGGTTTACCCGCCATGTCTGCGCCGGCGGAGGTAACTTTTGCACAGCAAAAGTTGTCGAGCCCTTTTGGCGCAGACAAGTGACGACTGACATTATTGCGGGGGTTCGCTGCCCCGCAAGCAGCGAATTTCTTTTTGCTTCTTTTTCTCAATCGAGAAAAAGAAGATGGGTTGCGCGAAGTTCCCTTCGCAACAAAAGGTGCTTGAGGTTCTCCTCATATCATTCCACGCCGTTTACTGCTACGGCCAGCGCCGCCACATCGCCGATGGCTTCGCCCAGGGCGGCTGGCACCACGCGCATGACGGAAAGGCTGTGGGAGAGCGCGTGTTTTTTCAGCGCACGGTACATGGAGGCATCCAGCAGGTCGTGTGCGCGGGCGTATACGCTGCCGATGACGATGCACTCGGGATTGAGCACATCCGCCAGCAGGGCAAGGCCCTGCCCCAGCCGGCGGCCCACCTCGTTCCAGACGCGCTTTGCGCCGGCGTCTCCGGCGCGGGCGGCGTCCGCAAGATCCTTTGCGGTGGTGTCGATGCCCAGCCGCAGCTTTGCCAGACGGGCAATGCCGCCGCCGCTGCACCAGCCCTCAAAGCTGCCGGTCACGCCGTAGCCAACCGGGCCGCTTTGCGAAAGCTTCATGTGGCCGACCTCGCCCGCCATGCCGTTGGTGCCGTCGTACAGCTGCCCGTTCAAAATAAGGCCCGCGCCCATGCCGGTGCCGAAGGTGAGGAACACGCAGTTGGTGCAGCCTTTTGCTGCGCCGAACTTCCACTCCGCCAGCGCGCAGGCGTTGGCGTCGTTCTGCAGAAAAGCGGGTGCGCCGAACTCCTTTGCAAAGAAATCCGCCGCGGGGATCTCGTCCCAGCCGGGCAGGTTGGGCGGCGAAAGCACCACGCCGGTGCGGGAGTCCAGCGGGCCGCCGCAGCTGATACCGACAGCACTTGCCGTACGGCCCGCCAGCAGCTCGTGCCCGGCTTCGGCCATGGCGTGCAGCACGCCCCACGGGCCGTCCTTTTCCGCCGTGGCAAATCTGCGCTTGTCCAGCACGGCGCCGGTCTCATCGCCCAGCACCACGGCGCACTTCGTGCCGCCGACGTCCATCCCAAGATAATACGCCATTGTATGTCCTCCTCCGGTTTTGCGGGCGCGGACGCCCGGTTCTGTTTTCATTTTACAGGGTTTTGACCGGCTTGTAAACAGGAAAAAAACCGCGAAGCCGAAAAATGCGAAAAAAGACGGCTTCCGGGATTTTTCCGCCGCGCAGTCCCTTGCTTTTCTCTTTTAAAATAAGTATACTATTCACGGAAAGCCCCATAAATCTTTTACATAAGGAGCGATCGAACATGGCGAACAAAAGCATCATCATTCTCGTGGACGGCATGCGTCCCGACGCGCTGCCCCTGTGCGGCAACCCCTTCTGCAGTGACATTCTTGCCACCGGCGCAGTACAGCTGCCCGGCCGCAGCGTGATGCCCAGCGTCACCCTACCCTGCCACGTCTCGCTGTTCCACTCGGTGCCGCCCACCCGCCACGGCACGCTGACCAACACCTACGCCCAGCAGGTGCGCCCGGTGCGCAGCCTGTTTGAGGTACTGAATGCCGCCGGCAAAAACTGCGCCATGTTCTACAACTGGGAGCAGCTGCGGGATATCTCCGTGCCCGGCTGCAAAAGCTTCAGCCTGTTTATGAACCTGCACACCTTTGAGGACACCGACCGCAAGCTGACCGACGCCGCCATCGCCCACATCGCCGCCGAAAAACCGGACTGCGTGTTCCTGTATCTGGGCCAGACCGACGAGGCCGGTCACGCGGACGGCTGGCTGAGCGAGTTCTACCTGAAAACGCTCTCCGACGCATGGGACTGCATCCGCCGTGTGGCCGAGTCCACCGCGGGTGAGTACGACCTGATCATCACCGCCGACCACGGCGGCCACGACCGCATGCACGGCACCGAGCTGCCGGAGGACATGGACATTCCCATTTTTGTGCGCACCGCCGACGGCACCCCGCTGCGTGAAGGCGTGGAGAGCACCGGCCTGCTTGACATCGCCCCCACCGTCTGTGCACGGCTGGGCGCTGCCGCCGACCGCGACTGGGAGGGCGTTTCGCTGGTATGAAAAAGACCGCTTTTCCCTGCCGCGAACACCTGACAAGCCCCGGCGCCTGCTGGTCGCTTACGCTGCTGCTGGCCGTCGTCTATTTTGCCAGCTACATCACCCGCCTGAACTACGCCGCCGTGATCGCCGAGATCGTGGCCAGCGAAAACATACTGAAATCCGATGCGGCGCTGGCCACCACCGCCAGCTTCATCACCTACGGTGTCGGTCAGCTGGTCAGCGGCTGGCTGGGCGACCGGGTCAGCCCCAAATGGATCCTCGTATGCGGCCTGCTGCTCACCGCGGGCATGAACCTTGCCATGCCCGCCTGCGGCAGCGTTGCTGCCATGGTGACGGTGTGGGGCGTCAACGGCTTTGCGCAGTCCATGCTGTGGCCGCCCATTGTGCGCCTGATGGCCGCCTATTTTGACCGTGCCTGGTACGACCGCGCCTGCTTTTACACGCTGGTGGGCAGCAGCAGCGCCAACATTCTGCTGTACGTCACCGCGCCCGTCATCATCCGCGCCGGCGGCTGGCGCAGCCTGTTTTACATCTGCGCCGCGGGTGCGCTGGTCATCTGCGCCGTGTGGATCGTGTGCATGGGCCGTTTTGAACGCCGGTACGGCGTGGTGGAGCAGGGCCGTCCCGGCCGCACCGCCATGAACACCACCGCCCCCGGCGACACGGCGGGCGTTTCGCTGAAGGTGCTGATCCTTGGCGAGGGGCTGCTGTTTGTGCTGATCGCCATTGTGATGCAGGGCATTCTGAAGGACGGTGTGACCACCTGGCTGCCCAGCTATCTGGTGGAAGTGTTCCATATGGACACCGGCAGCTCCATTCTTTCCAGCGTGATCCTGCCGGTATTCAGCATTCTGAGCTTTAAGCTGTGCGGCTGGCTGAACCGCAGGACCTGCGACAACGAGATCCTGTTTTCCATCATTCTGTTCGGCGTGGGCAGCGCGTGCAGCCTTGCGCTGGCGGCGCTGTTCCGCACAAGCGCCGCAGTCAGCGTGGTGCTGGTGGCGGTGCTTACCGGCAGCATGCACGGCGTCAACCTGCTGCTGATCTGCAATCTGCCCGCCCGCTTTGCCAACACGGGCAAGGTGTCGCTGATAAGCGGCGTGCTGAACGCCTGCACCTACGTCGGCAGCGCCATTTCCACCTACGGCTTTGCGCTGATCGCCCAAGCCTTTGGCTGGCGCGCCACCGTGGTGTGCTGGGCCGCCATTGCCGCCACCGGCCTTGTGATGTGCGTCATCGGCGGAAAAAAGTGCAAGAGGATTTTTGTTGAGAGCTGAGAAATAAGCGCATAGAAAGATCCCGTCTTTCCCCATTTGGAGAAAGGCGGGATCTTTTGTTATCTGCTTGCGTTTTGCAGCCATGTTGCCGCAGCAAAATAGGCGTTGGCACGGGTATTGCCCTCGATCATGGCGAGGTATTCCGTTTGCTGGCTCTGATTTTCTTTCAATTGTGCAATAGAGCGCATCTGGTCGGCATGACGCTGGCGACTTTCCTCATTATACGCTTCCTGTAAAGCCAGTTGACGGCGCTGATTGAGAAGAATCTCGCTTTGCTGTTCGATGACTCTGTCAAGCCGCTGAACGATTTCATCCAGAAGCATCGTTTGGATCACTTTGTCCAGATCGCTTTCCTGACAGGTGGAAAAATAATCATACAGATAGTATGCCGCATGAACCGTGCGGTAGCGGGAAGGAATGATGTTAACCGAGTACAATGATTCTTTTAGCCTTTTCGCCTTCGGAAGTTCTTCCAAAACAATGGATAACTCCTTTTGTCCACGTTCCAGCCATCGTTCTGCTTTATTCCTCTTTACAACATCTTCACTATATTTATCTTTCCGCCTCCAATATTCCAACATCGCCGCTTCATATTCATCGTTTGCACGCCGTATTCCGGAAATCGCAGAATGTACAATCCACACCACACCAATAATCGCACCAACCAACAACAATATTATCGGGAAATCGACATATAACACCAGGTAGAATGCTGTCCAAGCTATCCCTGCACAGATCTTCATTGTCATCTTCAAGCCATCCGGACGAAAATCTGTTTTTTCCGGCATCTGCGGCGGATGCAATTTAAACTGAAGCTCCTTTTGGCAAGCCCTGACCGTTTCTCGCAGTTCATCCTTTCTCTCTTCCAGATTTCTATGCAGCATTTCCGCACAGCATACATCCTCCAGATAAGGCACCAATATTCTTCGATCGTACTTTGCCATAATTTTCCCCTTTCTC